>JADFVY010000177.1 GCA_015222795.1 Pseudomonadota bacterium
CGCCCCGCCGGGTGCGTTGCGGCCCTTGCCCGATGCGGGTGCATCGCGCCACGGGCCGCGCCTGCCCGGCGGGTCGCAAAGCTCCATCATATGGGTCATTATCAACGAGCCTTGGTATAACCCAAGCCCCGGATTAAAAAAGCCCATGACCGACCTTGCCGCGACCAGCCGCGAACTGCTCGAAAAACTGATCTCATTCGACACCACCAGCCGCGATTCCAACCTGGATCTGATCGATTTCGTACGCGACTATCTGGCCGGCCACGGTGTGGAAGCAACGATCCTGCGCGACGGACGCGAACCCAAGGCCAATCTCTATGCAACGATCGGGCCAGCCGACAAGGCGGGCATCATGCTGTCGGGCCATACCGACGTGGTGCCGGTCGACGGGCAGGACTGGGCCACCGACCCGTTCAATGTCGTCGAGAAGGACGGCAAGCTGTACGGGCGCGGCACATGCGACATGAAGGGCTTCATCGCCATGGCGCTGGCCCATGTGCCCGAGATGCTGCGCCGCGGGCTGGATACGCCGATCCATCTGGCCTTTTCCTATGACGAGGAGGTGGGCTGCATCGGCGTGCGCCACCTGATCCACATGATCAACGGTCTGCCGATCAAGCCGCGCATGGCGATCATCGGCGAGCCGACCGACATGCAGGTCATCGTCGCCCACAAGGGCAAGACCGACGTCACCGCCCATGTGCGCGGATTCGAATGCCATTCCTCGCTGGCGCCCACCGGCGTCAACGCCATCCAGTACGCCGCCGAGCTGATCGGCTTCATTTCCAACATGGCCGGGCGGGTAGCGCAAGAGGGCCCGTTCGACAACGAGTTCGACGTGGCGCACAGCACCGTTCATACCGGCGTCATCCGGGGCGGCACGGCCTTGAACATCGTACCGAAAGACTGTTCGTTCGAGTTCGAAATCCGCAACCTGCCGCTTCAGGACCCGCAGCCGCTGTTCGACGAAATCTACCGCTTCGCCGCCGAGGAGCTGGAGCCGCGCATGCGGGCGATTCAGCCCGGCACCGGCATTACCTTCGAACAAGGCGTCACCTACCCGGGCCTCGACATGCGCGCCGACGACGAGGCGGTGACACTGGTCAAGGCGCTGGCCGGCCAGAACAACCATTCCAAGGTCGCCTTCGGCACCGAAGCCGGCCTATTCCAGCGCGACGCCGGCATCCCCTGCGTCGTCTGCGGCCCCGGCAGCATCGCCCAGGCCCACAAACCCGACGAATTCCTGAGCCTCGACCAGTTCAGGGCGGGGCATGATTTCATGGGACGGCTGATGGACCGGGTTTGTACGGGGTGAGGCTAGGCCTCACTGGCAAATCGTGACTACCGCCAACACAACGGTGTCTGCTGAGAGCTTTTCAAGTTTGGCCGGCGCCGGGCCGCTCCCCCACCCTCACTTTGACCGCCGCTCCTAGTGGTCTCCACCCAACGGATGGTACCCTGGCGAACGGTCGAGTGAACCGAGCCTTGAGACCTCGCGCTACGCGCGCAAGGGCGGGACCGCCAGGCTATTTGGCAAGAGTCGTGCCGGTGCCGATCAAACTTGAAACGCTCTTGGCCACGAGCTGTCGGTCGCGGCTGCGCCGGGCCTTCCTGTCGACCCCAGCAACAACAACGAAACTCGCGGTGTCGGCCCCGCGCCGCCGGTCTGCCCGACGCCCGATTCCGGGATCCACCCCCCAGACGCCGCCTTTTGTTAACGAATTTTTAAGACTAAGGCATAACAATTTCTTAAGACGAACGCGGGTTTACTGTTCCACGGTAACCGGAAGGTGTCACGCTATCGATTCTCATCCGCAGCCAGCGCCGCGGAGATCGGCGTAGCACCTTCTAGGGATGGGTCCCGCGGAGGTTGTTCCTGTTGGCGATAGCGTGCAAAGCACCGGAGTATCGCTATTACGTTTCCCAAGCATGGTTCGCTCACCCGGAACCCTGCTAAAGAGGAGGTAAAAGTTATGGCAAAAGTTATAAAGGCGACGCGTTTTTTAGGTCTGGTGTGTGTTGCATTGGCGATGTTCGCCCTGCCGGCGGCGGCCCAGAGCGCTAGCCAGTCGACACCGGCCACTACGGGGCTATGCGACGGACTGGCCGACGCAACGCCAGGGTTGCAGGGTTTGTGCGTTGCGATGTGCGAGGCGCAAGCCTGCGAGGCCGAGATCCATCCCATCACCGGTGAAGTGGAATTCGGTCCCAGCTGCGAGCCGTCTGCCGAAAATCTGCTTGCGAATTACAATAAACGGGCGGCCCCGGTGGACCCGCCGATGCCTTGCGTCAAAGTCGCATGTCCGTGCTGGACACAGGCGGAACTGGAGGACATTGGAGGCGGTAAGGCTGACAAATGTATCGGCGGGCCAGAAATCGGCGGGCCAGACGAAGAGCAAAACTTAGACTGGGCGTTTCTTCAGGCCGGCGCCGTCGATAGAGGTGTTCGGGAACTTGCGATAGCTTCCGGCCTCGCCTGCGCAAGCAATGAAGCCGGCTTCTCCCAGAGCAGATTCATACGGGATCTGAGTGCCGACGCATACGCCGTTTGCGTGAAAACCATCGCTGACGTGTGCACAGCGCGAGATATTTGGCCGAAGAAGTGATCTCGCGGCCGGCCGGCGCGGCGCCGGGACGGGAACCGGAAGGGTTCCGGCTCGTCCCCGGGGCCGGTCGGCCGCGTCGCGCAGCGGCATCGGTTTGTGAATTACGCGTAGCAGGCCAACCCGGCTGGTGTGCGGTGTCATCGCCCACCCGATCCGCCGCCGGACGTACACACCGAACTCGTGCGAAAGCGGACTTGGAACTGTTCAACTGCTCGCGTTTTAGTCTACGGGTGCCTGCCTTCAAGCAGTCCAACGCTCCGGGCGGGCGTCGTGCCTTAAACCAATGATGTAGCGGTCCGCCGTAATATCCCGCACCGCATGGAACGGCCGGTCGCCGCGGCCCTGGAAGCCGGGGGCGCGCATCAGCAGCAGATCGCCTGGCCTGGTCGGGATTTCGCGCTCGTTGGCGCCGGCGCGGTCGTCGCAGACCAGGAACCGCCCCGCCCCGCCCAGCATGACGATCGCCACCAGCCCGGTATAGCGGATGTGGTCGCGATGGGGCGACATGCCCGCGCAGCCCGCCCGATAGCGCTGGACGATATAGTCGTTGATCTCGAATCCGCCGGGCAATGGCGGCGAGCGCATGTCGGCCAGCGCCGCGCCGATCAATTCATTCAACGCCCACGACAGCGCCATCAGCGCGCCGCCCGGCGGAATTTCCGTGGTCAGATCGAAATCCTGATGGACGGCGGCATCCCCCTGCCCCACCACCGGCTTCGCCGGGCGATAAGGCAGCGCCCGCGCCTCCGCCAGCAGCGGTGCGAGCGCATCGGCCGGCAGCAACGCCAGCGACGTGGCCCCCCCGTCGCCGACCCGGCGCAGGGCATCCGCCATCGCCGCCGC
>JADFVY010000178.1 GCA_015222795.1 Pseudomonadota bacterium
GAGCGGTTGATCCCGACCGCGCTGCGCATGTTGGACAATGCCATCGACGTCTCTCGCTTTCCGCTGGAGCAGCAACGCGAAGAGGCGTTGAACAAGCGGCGGGTCGGGCTTGGCGTTACCGGGCTGGGTGACGCCCTGATCATGTGCCGCGCGCCCTATGGCGGGGCCGGGGCCGTGAAGCTGACCGAGACCTGGATGGCGGCCTTCCGCAACGCTGCCTATCGCGCCTCCATTGAGCTGGCGAAAGAGAAAGGCCCCTTCCCGCTGTTCGACCGCGACAAGTATCTGGCCGGCGCAAATATCGCCACCCTGCCGGCCGATATCCGCGAGGCGATCGCCGAGCATGGCATCCGTAATGCGCTGGTGACCTCGATCGCGCCCACCGGAACGATCTCGCTGCTGGCCGATAACGTGTCGTCGGGCATCGAGCCGGTATTCAGCTATCGCTTCACCCGCGCCGTTTTGATGCCCGACGGCAGCCATCGTGATAGCGATGTCGTCGATTACGCCGCCGCCGCCTGGTGGGCCGAGCATGGCGAGGAGGCCGAACTGCCGGATTATTTCGTCGATTCCCGCGGGCTGGCGCCCGAAGCCCATATCGTCATGCAGGCCGCCGTCCAGAAATATATCGACAGCTCGATCTCAAAGACCGTGAACCTGCCCGACGATATCCCCTTCGAGGATTTCAAGGACGTCTATCTGAAGGCCTATGAGTTGGGCTGCAAGGGCTGCACCACATACCGGCCGAACCTGGTCACCGGCGCGGTGCTGACCGCCGACGAGAAGGGCCGGGAGCCCGTGGCGACGCAGATCGAAGAGCATGAATCCGCGTCCGACATCGTTTATATGACACAGCCGCTGGAGCGGCCGGAAGCGCTGGTCGGCAAGACCTACAAGCTGCGCTGGCCGGAAAGCGACCATGCCTTCTATCTGACCGTGAACGACATCATCCAGGACGGACGGCGGCGGCCCTTCGAAATCTTCATCAACTCGGCCAATCTTGAGCATTACGCCTGGACGGTGGCGCTGACCCGGATGATCAGCGCGGTCTTCCGGCGCGGCGGTGACGTGACCTTCGTGGTGCGCGAGCTGAAGAGCATCTTCGACCCGCGCGGCGGCTACTGGATGGGCGGCCGTTATGTGCCATCACTGCTGGCGGCCCTGGGCGAGGTGATGGAACAGCATATGATCGATATCGGCTTCATAACCGAACCCGAAGCGAAAGAGCGCGAACCGCTACAGGAGGCCGTCGGCGAGTCGCCCGCCAAGTTCTGCCCGAAATGCAGCCAGCCGGGGCTGGTGCGGCGCGAGGGGTGCGATCTATGTCTGTCCTGCGGCTATTCCAAATGCGGTTAGGCAAGCAGCCCCATTGCCCTCGCTGCAAGGCGCCGCTGAAAGGGTATGTGGACGAATGTCCTTCCTGCGGGATGGAAAAGCCGCTGCCGCTGCCCTGGTATATCTTTGTGATCATGGCGGCGATATTGATTGCCGCTGCCTGGTTTTTTATCGACCTGGAATCCATCGCACGAGCGATCCTGGGCGCCCGCGAGGGCGTGCGTAGTTTGTGACCCGATGAACCGCCAACCATTTGTTCTGATCGATGACAGCCTGTCGCCCGGCGGCAGCGCATGGCTGTTCGAAAATCCCGTTGAGATCATCGCCTGCGACGACCCGGCCGGTGTTAATGAGGCGCTGGACCGCATCGCCGGAGCCGGTTCGCGAGGCCTGTATGCGGCCGGTTTCATGGCTTATGAGCTGGGCTATCTGCTGGAGACCAGGCTGGCGCCGCTGATGCCCGCCGAACGCCGCCAGCCGCTGATCTGGATGGGGCTGTTCGGTGAGCCGCTCCGGCTGGACCGCGACGGCATAATGCGTTTCCTCGACGCGCAGGCGGGTAACAACAGCCACGCGGTGGAGGGGCGCGGTCAGACGGTCGAGCGCGAGCAATATCTCGACGTTATCGGACGCGTAAAGGACTACATCGCCGCCGGCGACGTCTATCAGATCAATTTCACCTTCCACCATCGCTTCCGCCTGACCGGGGATCCGGCCTCGCTTTATCGCGATTTGCGGCGGCGCCAGCCGGTGGCGCATGGGGCGCTGTTGCAAGGGCCGGACTGGCATTTGCTGTCCCTGTCTCCGGAATTGTTCGTGGAAATCAACGGCGGCCACGCGGTCACCCGCCCGATGAAGGGCACGGCGCAGCGGGGCGCGACCCCGGCCGAGGATGCCGACATCGCCGCCTGGCTGCGGGCCGACCCGAAATCGCGCGCCGAAAACCTGATGATCACCGACCTGCTGCGCAACGATCTGTCGCGCGTCGCGTTGATCGGCAGCGTCCGCGTCCCCGACCTGTTCACCGTCGAGACCTATCCGACGGTGCACCAGATGACCTCGACCGTCGAGGCACGGTTGCGGCCCGGCATGGGCTTCCGCGACATCGTGGAGCGCCTGTTCCCCTGCGGCTCGGTCACCGGGGCGCCAAAGATTCGCGCCATGGAAATCATCCACGAGCTGGAGACGGGGTCGCGCGGCGCCTATACGGGATCGGTCGGCATGGTCGCGCCGAATGGCGACCTGCGCTTCAATGTGGCGATTCGAACACTGTTCGTCGGCGCCGGCGGCGATGGCGAAATGGGCATCGGCAGCGGCATCGTCCACGATTCCGACCCGGCCGCTGAGTATGAGGAATGCCTGCTGAAGGCGCGTTTCCTGACTGCGGAACATGAAGGCTTCCAGCTTATCGAGACCATGCGCTGGTCGCGCGGCGACGGCTTTTATCTGCTGGAAGAACATATGGAACGGCTGGAGAGTTCGGCGCGCTTTTTTGGCATTCCCTGCGACAGCAGCACCGTCCGCGCCCTGTTGGCCCTCTGCGTACGCGGCATGAACGGGAAACAGCGGGTTCGCCTGCTGCTCGACCAGGGCGGCAGGGCCAGCGCCACGGCAACCGCGGTTACCCTGCCCGACCCGCCGCCCGCGGTCAGCTATGCGCTGGCCACCCGGCCCGTCGACAGCCGGGACCGCCACCGCTATCACAAAACCACCCGTCGCGAGGTTCTCGATGAAGAGCGCGAGCGGCTGGCGGCGGAGACCGGCTGCGACGAAGTGCTGTTCGTGAATGAGCGGGGAGAGCTTACCGAGGGCAGCTATACGAACCTGTTCGTTGAAAAGGGCGGATGGCTGCTGACGCCGCCGCTGTCATGCGGATTACTGGACGGCACGCTGCGGCGCGAACTGCTGGAGACCGGCGGGCAGGTGGAAGAGCGGGTGCTTTATCCTCGTGACCTGGAGGAAGCCGACGCCGTCTGGCTGGGCAATTCGGTGCGCGGCCTGCGGCCCGCCCGGGCGGTCACTCCCCGATAAGCGTGAGCAGGCGGTGCAGCGGCCCATCATTGATGCCCAGCTCGTCCAGATGTTGCACCGTGTTGGCGAGATATTCCCGGTTATGCCCGCCCAGGCCAACGCCCTGGCGGATCAATCGCACCATCTCATCATCCGGCAACCCACCGGCATACTGGTGGTGGGCGCGGTCCACGGTATA
>JADFVY010000179.1 GCA_015222795.1 Pseudomonadota bacterium
CGTCGATCACGCCATGCGCCCGGAATCGGCGGATGAGGCGGTAAGCGTTCGGGAAAGGCTGAATTCGGCCGGGATCGAAGCCGTGGTGCTGACCCGTGACGGCCCCGCCCTGAAATCCGATCGCCAGGCCGCCGCGCGGCAGGCGCGGTATGCGCTGATGACCGAATGGTGCCGCCATGCCGGCGTTCTGCATCTGCTGTTGGGTCACCACCAGGGCGACCAGGCGGAAACGCTGATGCTCAGGCTTGGACGTGGCAGTGGGGTGGACGGTCTTGCCGCAATGGCGCCGATACTCGAAAATGTTCATCTACGGCTCTTGCGGCCGCTGCTGGGCGTCCCGCGCGATGATTTGATTGCTTTCCTGCGGTCGTGCAAAATGGACTGGATCGAGGATCCATCGAACGAGGACACCGCCTTCGCGCGGGTACGGGTGCGGCGCATGATGCCGGGCCTGGGCGAGGAAGGGCTTACCGAGGCCCGTCTGGCGGCCACGGCGCGGCGCATGGCGCGGGCGCGCGTTGCGCTGGAAGGCGCCGCCACTGAATTGCTGGCACGCGCCGCGGCCATTTATCCGGAAGGCTATGCGCTGCTTTCGACAGGAGAACTGCTGGCGTCGCCCGATGAAACCGGCCTGCGGGCGCTGGCGCGACTGCTGACCTGCATCGGCGGCGGCCAGCACGGGCCGCGGCTGGAGCGGCTGGAAAGGCTGTATGAATGGCTGGCGCGAGGCGATGGCGACGGGCGGACGCTGGCCGGTTGCCGGATTGCCAGGCGTCGGGGTGGGCTTGTTCTGATCTGCCGCGAGGCCGTGGCGACCGGCGAGGCTGTGCCCGCGGTGGACGGCGCCCTTTGGGATGGACGATTTCGGTTGGCCGTTGACTGCGCCCCGGATGCCAGAATGCGCGGGTTGGGCCCCGATGGGTGGGCGCAAATAAAGGCGCAGAGCCCGGATTTGGAAGCCGAAACCCTGCCCGCCGAGGTTCGTAATGCGATTCCGGCGATATGGAGACTTGAAGAGGTGACCGACGTACCCCACCTCCATTATCATCGAATGCCTTTGGAGGGAGCCCCGCTCGACCAGTCCGAGCTGACGTTCCTTCCGATGCGTTCTCTTTGTGCGGCCCGTTTTTCTGCGGTTCCGGGCTTTGCGTGAGCGCGATTTAAGGGTAGTCTGCACAGCTTGGCGTCACCGGGCCGGGGTGTCGTAGGGTGGATTAAGGCCGGCAATTGAGGGATCGCACAAGTGAATTTGTTTAGTCGAAATCTGGCAGTCTGGATATTTATCGTCATTCTGCTGATCGCATTGTTTAGCTTCTTCAACACTAATCCGGGGATGCAGGCCGAACAGGAAATCCCATATTCGGATTTCCTTGAGTCGGTCGATGCCGGCGAAATAAACGACATTGTCATCAAGGGCCCCCGTATCGAAGGACATTACAAGGACGGCGCGCGGGAATTTTTCACCCGGGCGCCGACTGGTGACGATACGTTGATTGAAACGCTGCGCAAGGGCGGCGTGAGCTTCAAGGTCGATGAATATGACCGCGGTGCGAGATCGCTGGTGGATATTCTCCTGGGATATTTCCCCTTCCTGCTTCTCATTGGCGTCTGGATATTTTTTATGCGCCAGATGCAGGGCGGTGGCGGCAAGGCGATGGGCTTCGGCAAGTCTAAAGCCAAGCTGTTGACCGAAAAGACGGGGCGCGTAACATTCGACGATGTTGCGGGTATCGACGAGGCGAAGTTCGAACTGGAGGAGATCGTCGAATTCCTTCGGGATCCCCAGAAATTTCAGCGCCTTGGCGGCAAGATCCCGAGAGGCTGTCTGCTGGTGGGCCCGCCGGGTACCGGCAAGACGCTGTTGGCGCGAGCCATCGCTGGCGAGGCGAACGTGCCCTTCTTCACAATTTCGGGTTCTGATTTCGTCGAGATGTTCGTTGGTGTCGGCGCAAGCCGTGTCCGGGATATGTTCGAACAGGGCAAGAAAAACGCACCCTGCATCATTTTCATCGATGAAATTGACGCGGTCGGCCGCCATCGCGGCGCCGGCCTGGGTGGCGGCAATGACGAGCGCGAGCAGACCCTGAACCAGTTGCTTGTGGAAATGGATGGCTTCGAAACAAACGAAGGCGTGATCCTGATCGCCGCAACCAACCGGCCCGATGTGCTGGATCCCGCACTGCTGCGCCCTGGCCGTTTCGACCGCCAGGTGACCGTGCCCAACCCGGATATCCTGGGGCGTGAGAAAATTCTCAAGGTGCATTTGCGCAAGGTGCCGCTGGCGCCCGACGTGAACGCCAGAACGATCGCTCGCGGAACGCCCGGTTTTTCCGGCGCGGATCTTGCGAATCTTGTTAATGAGGGCGCATTGCTCGCGGCGCGCAAGAACCGCCGCGTGGTCACCATGCAGGACCTTGAGGATGCCAAGGACAAGGTGATGATGGGCACCGAACGCCGCTCGATGGTGATGAGCGACGATGAAAAGAAACTGACCGCCTATCACGAGGCTGGGCACGCCATCGCGGCCGTGCATTCGCCGGCGTCGGACCCAATTCACAAGGCGACGATCATACCGCGTGGTCGGGCGCTTGGCATGGTTGTCCGGCTGCCGGAAAGGGACCAATACTCGCTGGCCCGCGACAAGCTGGAATCGAATCTCGTCGTTGCGATGGGCGGGCGAATTGCCGAGGAATTGATGTTTGGCCATGCCAAGGTGACCACGGGCGCGTCCAGCGATATCGCGCATGCGACCAAAACGGCGCGCAACATGGTTACCGTATGGGGTATGAGCGACAAGCTGGGACCGCTGCTCTATAACGACGATCAGGGGGAGGTTTTTCTGGGCCATTCGGTCACTCAGACCAAGAGCGTTTCGGCCGCGACGGCGGAACTTATCGATAGCGAAGTTCGGCGTATCGTCGACGAGGCCTACGAAACCTGCAAGACGATACTTACCGAAAACAAGAACGAGTTATTGTTGCTTGGCGAGGCGTTGCTTGAATATGAGACGCTTACGGGCGAAGAAATCAAGGCCGTGATCGCTGGCGAGACCATCGTGCGCAATGAAGACGATGCGACGCCAACTCAGGCCAAACCATCTGTTCCAAGCAGTGGCAATGTCGGCGTTACTCCAGACCCGAAGCCGCAGCCCGGTAGCTGACACCGGACGTGTAAAGAAACGGCCGCCGGACGATTGCGCCGGCGGCCGGCGGCCGGTGAAATATCGGCGCCTCGAGGAATCAGACAAGATATTTTGGGCCTGAATCAAATCCAGACGTTTAATTTATTTGGAAAACTCTGCTTATTTATCTAATTAGGTAGATGACATAAACAAATATTGCAGATAATTGATTTGATGTTATAGAGGCTTGGTGTTTTCGGGAAACGCCTTGAATTATGTGGGTTACAGCGGTTTCCAGCCATGCGCGGAAGTCGAATTCCGACCGGCGACGTGGGAAACGGGGCCATGTTTTTCATTTGAGTTAATTCCCTGTTCACTTGCTTTGTTTTAAATATTCTACTCGACAGGTGGGATATGGCAGGCGGCAAGAGCCGTTTACCGAAATGAATGCGGGGAATCGCATGACGCGAAAGATGTTTGGAACCGACGGGGTTCGGGGACTTGCGAACAAGGAACCGATCACGCCGCAGACCTTATTGCGGTTGGCGATGGCTGTCGGTCAGCGTTTCCGTCGCGGTGACCATCGGCATCTCGTGGTGATCGGCAAGGATACCCGCTTGTCGGGCTATATGCTTGAACCTGCCCTTACCGCCGGTTTCGTTTCCATGGGAATGGATGTGGTGCTGGTGGGGCCGCTGCCCACGCCGGCGGTGGCGGTTATGACGCGCTCGCTCAGGGCCGATCTCGGTGTCGTGATTTCCGCCTCCCACAATCCGTACTTCGACAACGGGATAAAGCTGTTTGGCCCTGACGGTTACAAGCTGTCGGACGATGAAGAAGCGGCGATTGAACAGCTGATGGACAGCCCTGATCTGGAACCCGCCGAATCTGGCGATCTGGGCCGGGCGCGCCGGTTGGACGATGCGCAGGGCCGCTATATCGAATATGTCAAACAGACTTTCCCTCGCGGCCTGCGGCTGGATGGATTACGCATCGTGGTCGATTGCGCCAATGGCGCCGCCTACAAGGTGGCGCCGACGGTCCTGTGGGAACTGGGGGCGGATGTGGTCTCGATCGGGGTTGAACCCGACGGCACCAATATCAATCGAAATTGTGGCGCGACGGCGCCCGAGACCCTGTCCGAGCGCGTCGTCGCAACGGGTGCGGATCTGGGCCTGGCGCTGGATGGCGACGCCGACCGGGTCATTATCTGCGACGAACACGGGGCCATCGTCGATGGCGACCAGTTGATGGCGCTGATTGCCGGTGAATGGCGTGCCGCCGATCGGCTGCGCGGCGGCGGCGTGGTCGCCACCGTGATGTCCAATCTGGGGTTCGAACGCCATCTGGGCGGCATGGGGCTGGAACTCGTGCGGACCGCGGTGGGCGACCGCTATGTCGTCGAGAAGATGCGCGAGGGCGATTATAATCTGGGCGGCGAACAGTCCGGCCATATCATTATGTCTGATTACGGCACCACGGGCGACGGGTTGATTGCGGCGCTCCAGGTGCTGGCGGCGCTGGTGACGCGCAACGAGGCCGCCAGCGAGATTTGCCGTGTTTTCGAAACATTGCCGCAACTGCTGCGCAATGTACGGTTTGGCGGCGGCGCGCCACTGGACGATAAACGGGTGCGCGACGCGATCGCCGAGGGTAAGTCGGCCCTTGGGTCCGGTGGGCGGCTGGTGATACGAAAATCGGGAACCGAGCCGCTGATCCGTGTGATGGCGCAGGGCGAGGATGAAATTTTGGTCGGCAATGTGGTCGCCGAAATTGTCGGGGCGATCGAACAGGTGGGCGGCCGATGACGGTCATGCATGATAAAGCATTGGCGGGTGACATGACAGGCCAGGAGACAAAGCTCGACGGTCGTATACTGGTCGTCGCCGGTTCGGATTCCAGCGGCGGCGCGGGCATTCAGGCGGACATCAAGACGATTACCGCGCTGGGCGGCTATGCGATGACCGCGGTCACCGCGCTGACCGCGCAGAACACCGAGGGTGTGAACGGCATTGTCGAGTCGACAGGCGGGTTCGTTGCCAAGCAGATGCGGCTGGCGCTGAAGGATATTGGCGCCGACGTTATCAAAATCGGCATGGTTCCCAACGAGGAAACCATCGAATCCGTGCATTACACTTACCGGGAATTTGCACCCGACATCCCCATTGTGCTGGACCCGGTAATGATGGCCAAGGGCGGGCACCCGCTGATCGATCGCGAGGCGATCCATCTGGTACGTCAGCATTTCCTGTTGCACGCCTATATCGCTACCCCCAACATCCCCGAAGCCGAGGTATTGACGGGCATGGAAATCCGCACGCTCGCCGACATGAAACATGCCGCGGAAATCATGATTACGCTGGGTTGCCAGTCAGTGCTGGTAAAGGGCGGCCATTTCGAGGGCGAGGGGAACGAGATTTACGACGTGCTGTTTTCGGAAGAGGGGCTCGAAGTTTTCGAGGATACCCGCATCGATACGCCGCACACCCACGGAACCGGCTGTACCCTTGCCTCGGCGATTGCGGTGGGGCTGGCCCAGAAGATGACATTGCGCAATTCAGTGGTGCGCGCGCGGGCCTATGTTCGTCAGGCTATCCTGACGGCGCCGGGTTTCGGCAAGGGGCACGGGCCGCTGAACCATGTCCACACCGTGGCCCCCTATCACCCTGAGAAATAATATCTGTTAGATTTACTCCACTAGGGCAATATCCGATCAAACGGAACCGGTCCGGTTCAGTTTGATCGGATAAAATTGCCCGCAATTTCAAGGGGCGAGCATC
>JADFVY010000180.1 GCA_015222795.1 Pseudomonadota bacterium
CAAGTTGCGCCAGCGCCTCCATTGAGAGCGCTCTACGACGGCGCATTTCCTTGAGGGCCGACATTTTCCTTACCCCTCTTTCGGACAGCACAAACTTCTCTCCAACCCAAGAACATTATCCGGTTTCATAACCTCATGAGGAATGACCGGGATGAACATCTTTCTTCTATTTATGTCCATAATGTTCATTTTTTAACCATTTATAAATATTTTCGACCTCTTAATGCGACGAGTTATTGTATAAAAGGTTCGCTCCGGAACAAGAAAATGCGTTTTTTGTATAATTAAAACAACATACGGTTGACTCTCTTTGGTTTAATTGTCCGAATTGTCCAATATGTCCATATTTGGACAATTCATACGATAATATACATAAGGATAAAAAATGCCGAATTCACTGTTCGTTACGTTTTTCTCCAGCAACCCCGAGACTTGCAATTTCCGGGCCAGTTTCCTGAAAAATTTCTCTCTGACCCATTTTGGCCACTTATTTGTCCGCGCCAGGGGAGCTTCAATGCGGCGGCGCCAGCCGACAGACCTGATTGCAAGACTCAGATCGCCGAACTCAGATGCCTGTCCGGCGCCGAAAACCACGGAACAGCCAAGAGCAAATCAACATGCCTAAATCGATCACAATGAACTCGCGCGCACCCTCGGTCACAAATACTGAAGTGCCACTCCAAGCGGGCCAACCCGAGTTGAATGAAGTGTCAAACCAGCCTGCCGGCTGCGCCGTAATCGAACTTCCGCCCAGCAGGGACCAACTCGCCGCAGACCTGAGAGCAATTAACAGACAATCCTTCGTGATGATTTGCAATTTGCACCAGGGGTTACTGGTTAATCTCATGAATGTGCCCAGCAGGATGCTTGTCGCAGCGGAGAATCTGGTCAGACCGAAGGGCATCGCGGACTGGTCCAACCTGTGGTCCGAGGCGTTGGTTTTGTGTGCGGAAGCCCTCACGGACAGTCGGGAACAAATACTTGTCGCGACCAGATCGCATGGCCTTAGTGAACAGGGCCAAATCGCGTCAGAGGCGATAAAATCAATAGAGAATATGCTTCCGTCCTTTCTGCAGGCGGTGGCGCAGAGATCTGAAAGTCATCTCAATCTGGCGAGCGCCGCGACGGAACTGACCTCGGCGGCCAGGACACTCGACAAAATATTTGCAGATCTGTTGGTAACGATCGAGCACGCGATACAGCGCGCCAGCGGTCACAACGCCTCAAACCAGCCCGGTTTCCAAAAGCAAATTCCTTGACGCGGCAACAACAAGGCGCCGCATTTTTTCAAACGTTTTAACCCATCCAAAATCACCAGGAGAATACCAATGAATAAATCCATTCTGAAGATGATTTCCCTGTCCGCCGCCAGCCTCGCGACCATACTGACGATGCAATCAGTGGCCTTTGCAGCTGAAGAGCACATCGTCTCCATCCGTCGCGATGTCGTCCCACAGGTCCGGAGCTGGCTAGCCGATTCGAGCGTGATCTCCGCGATCAACAATCAAAACATGCGTCACGCCAGCCTTGACCAGACTGACATTGAGCGCCTTGACAACCAGTGGCGGTCGGAAACTTCGTCCAGCAACCGCGAACTTGTCAACGCAGTGCTTTCCAACTCGCTGTCCAGCTATCTCGGTGATGTGAAAAACGGGGCCGGTGGGCTGTATTCGGAAATTTTCATCATGGATGACAAGGGGCTGAATGTTGGGCAGAGCGATGTCACCTCCGATTACTGGCAGGGCGACGAAGACAAGTGGATAAAGACATACCTCGCCGGTCCCGATGCTGTCTTTATCGACGAAGTCAAGTTCGACGAATCCACCCAAACCTTCCAGTCGCAATTGAGCCTGTCCGTCATCGACCCGATGACCGGCATGACAATCGGTGCGGTCACTGTCGGCGTAAACGTCGACATGCTTCAGTAATTCCCACGCCAGAAGATGTCTTAAAAGGGAGGAAGCAAATGCGTATCGATAGATGTGGCAATCCAGGTTACCGGAAGATTCCGGCGTTTGGGAAATTGGACGGCAACACTGGCGAGACCGGAAACCGGCAGGCCGGGCAAGCCCACGCCGAAAGCGTGCGGAGCGATCGGGGGGAACGGGATCATAATGTCCCGTCCACCCCATCCGACGCCTTCAGCGATCTGGAAAGCGGGAAGAACGGTTTTTTGAACAATGTCGCCAACATGTTCGCAGCCGTCGGGCGCGCCCTTAAGGAAGTCAAACAGGGCAACTCCAAAACATTTGACTGATCCCCGGGCGGGTGGGTTCGCCCACCCGTTCGGGACAGGATTTTGAAACGACCTGATCGGCAAAGCCGTCACCCGGCGGAATAAACGGCCAATCCGAGCGGTCAGAAATTCAAGCCATAGGCGGGGCACCGGCGGTCAACCGGCAACGCCATGGCAGAAACACAAGGAAAACGATTATGTTCAACAAGGATACTAACTCGGGCGCCTCGACCAGAGGGTTGCGGTCAACAGTCGGCAGGAAAGTTGCCTTGGGACTTTCCCTGACGATTTTGGTCGGCGTCGCGGTTCTGGTCTATTTCGAATCCAACGAACAGCGGAAGAACCTCACGAAGGTGTCGTCCGAATTCCGACAGGTGATTACCACCCAATTGGGCATGCGCATGGCCGGTGGCCTGCGCTGGAGCCGGACAAACGCTATCGAGTCCGCATATCAGGACCTGGTTGCCAATGATTCGTACGAAGTCGGGGCCATTACCGTATTCGACAATGCCGGCAAGATCGTAGCCACCCACCAGAGCGACAAGAATGTCACTATCGACCTTTCGAATGCCGCATCCCTGGACCGCGGCGCCACTGGCCAACAGGCCTTTGTGGAAATAGCGGGTGACCATATGCTGGTCGCAAGCCCCGTTTACGTTGCCGAAAAGCGTCTGGGTCTTGTTGTCGTCGCCTACGGGATGAGGGAATTAAACGAGCTTATTTTCGACAGCTTCATGGTTGACGCGGGAATTGGCATTGCGGTTCTGGCTGCTTCAATCGTTATCCTGCTTCTGATGGTTCAGTCGCTGGTGGGTCGGCCGCTGGACCAGATGACCCGGGCCATGGCAGCCCTGGCCGGTGGCGACCTTGATGCCGAGGTGCCAGGCACCCAGCGCAGCGATGAAATCGGCGAGATGGCCGGTGCGGTTCAGATCTTCAAGGACAACGCCATCGAAAAGATGCGGCTGGAAGAAGATCAGGCCGCCGCGGCCCAACGTGCCGAGGAAGAGAAACGCCAGACCATGAACGAGATGGCGGATCGTTTCGAGCGCACGGTCAAGGAGGTCGTCGACAGTGTCGGCACCGCGGCGACCGAGATGCAGGCGACGTCGCAGCAAATGTCGGCAACGGCGGAAGAAGCCAGCCGCCAGTCGGCCAATGTGGCGAGCGCGTCCGACCAGGCCACCGCCAACGTGCAGACCGTCGCGGCGACGGCCGAGGAACTCAGTGCCTCGATTTCCGAAATCGGCCGCCAGGTCATGCAATCGGCCAAGATCGCCCAGAACGCGGTAGACGAGACCGAGGCGACCAACGAGACGGTCAAGGGCCTGGCGGAAGCCGCGGCCAAGATCGGCGAGGTGGTGAATTTGATCAACGACATCGCCGGCCAGACCAACCTGCTGGCGCTCAACGCCACGATTGAGGCCGCCCGTGCGGGCGAAGCGGGCAAGGGCTTCGCGGTCGTGGCCCAGGAGGTCAAGAACCTGGCCAACCAGACCGCCAAGGCGACCGAGGAAATCTCGAGCCAGATCGGCGCTGTCCAGGAAGAGACCAACGACGCCGTCAACGCCATCGGGAGGATCCGGGGTATCATTGGCGAGGTCAACGACATCGCCACCACGATCTCTTCGGCGGTCGAGGAGCAGGGTGTCTCCACGCAGGAGATCGCGCGGAATGTCCAGCAGGCAGCCAAAGGCACGCAGGATGTGAACAGTAACATCGAAGCCGTGTCGCGGGCCGCCGGCGAGACCGGTAGCGCGGCCAACCAGGTGCTCAACGCCAGCCAGGAAATGGCCCGTCAGGCCGAAGGCCTGCGCGGCGAGGTCGATCTCTTCCTCGCCGAAGTCCGCTCCGCCTGATCGGTTTCAACAGTCCCCCTTCATAAGCGCCCTCAACTTCAGCCCGGTGGGATCGCCACGATCCCACCGGGTATTATTATGGCGGCTCATGTTCAGGAAGTGCGCCCGCCCGCCATCAGCCACAGCACGCCGCCCGGCAAACCCGCCACGATCATCGCCAGGCCGAACAGGATCGAGACCGACAGGGCGGCGTCCGCCGGTACGCCGGCCAGGCCCAGCGCGACCACCATCAGCCCCTCGCGCAGGCCCCAGCCCCCGATCGAGACCGGGACCGTGGACAGCAGGATCACGGCGGGCACCAGGACCAGTGATTCGAACAGGCCTACATTGAGGCCGAGCCCGATCG
>JADFVY010000181.1 GCA_015222795.1 Pseudomonadota bacterium
CCTCCATTTGCCGGTCGATGGCTTCCAGGTTCAGCCGCCATCGCAACACTCCATCCTTTATCGTCAGGTTCTGCAGCAGGAAGGCCCGCACCGGCCGGTCTTTCACGGCCGGGGCCAGCAGCTCGCTTACCTCCGCCCGTCGCGTGACCGCCGAAAGATCGATATCCGCCATTGCCTTGACGAAGGATCGCAGGTCCGGCGGCCGGGTGACCGGTGCAATATCGACGACGATCAGCGCGCCGACGGCCTCCGGCCAGGTCAACGCCAGCACCATCGCCGTCTTGCCGCCCATGCTGTGGCCCATCACCGCCGCGCCGAACAGCCCGTGGCGCGCCATGAAGGCGCGGACGTCGCCGGCCATGGCCTCGTATGAATTGTCGTCGTCCCAGGGCGAATCCCCATGATTGCGCAGGTCCAGCGTCCAGACCCGGTAAGTGTCCGCCAGCCCCTTGGCGATCGAGCGCCAGTTTCCCGCCGCGCCGAACAGCCCGTGCAGCACGATCAGCGGCGGCCCCTCGCCTGTAACTTCATATGAAAGATCGAGCGTCAGGCCCTCAGCCCGGGAAGTTGAGCTGGACGATCTTGCCCAGGCGTCCGTGGATATATTCCCACAGTTTCTCTAATTCCTTCGCGGCCTCGCCTTCCGGGTCGGTCTCCAGGACGGTCTGGCCCTTGGCGATCGCCTGCGCCACTTCGGGCCGGCGGAACAGCGTCGCCGGCGCGACCGTGCCGTGCTTGGCAAGCTCCACCGCGATCTGGTCCGACATACGGGCCCCGCGGATCGCCGAGGAGACCACGAAGACCGTCTTTGTGCCCAGCATCTGCGCGACTTCCGAGGTCATGTCGGCGGCGAAAACGTCGTTGCGTTCGGGCCGGCAGGGGATAATGACAAGGCTGGCCATGGCCAGCACCTGTTCCACCATGTCGTCCATGTTTGGGCCGGTATCGATGATGATCAGCTTGGCGCCCATGCCATGCAGGCGTTCCACCGTGTCGGCAAGGCGCGAGGCCCCGCCCAGCGAGGAAAGTTGCGGTTTCTGGCCGCGCCGCCTGTCCCACCACTGGGTCAGCCCGCCGCGCCGCGCCGCATCCATCAGCACCATCGGCCCCAGCCCGGCGCGCGGCGCCTGGATGGCGAGACTGGCCGCCAGCGTCGACTTGCCGGAGCCAGCCGCGCCCGACGCCACCGCAATGATGGCCAAGCCCGCACGATAGAGCTGCCCCAGTTCGCGCAGTTCACCCTCGGAAAGCCCGTAATACGCCGATTCGCTCATTCGATACCCTTGATTTCACCCTGCTGTTGCGAATAGCACAGCCCGCCACCGCCTGCACCATATATCGCATAACTATGTTAACAGAGCGCGAAGGGGGCAGAATTAACGCCTAACCCGCCACCAGTATCCCTCGCAGGTTTCGCCACAGTTCGGCGATGTTTTGCGCCGCATCGCCGCCGGCGTGGCTTTCGGTAACGCTGCGCCCGGCGGTCATGGCGATGGCATAGGCGTTGGCATGTTGCACCGTGCCGGCGGGCCAGCCGCCGCCGCTGCCCGTCGCGGCCAGGGCGTTGCCGTCCTCGCCGCCGGAATGGCCGCGGCAGTTGATCACGAAGGCGATGGTTGCCTGTTTGGACAGCGCCCGGCCCAGCGCCGCGGCCTCGTTCGCGCTGCCCGCGTTGGCGTCGCTGGGGATCACCACCATGTCGGCAACCGCCGCGACGGGCGCCAGCGCCTCGGCGTCGCCGGCGGCGGTGTCGATGACGCATAGCCTGGCCTCGGTGGCGCGCATGCCGGCCAGCGTCACCGCGAGGCCGCCAATATCGCAGTGGGCGCCGAAGGCCGGTGCATCCATCTTGCCCTGGCGGCGGTTCCACCACTGGAACAACGCACCCGTCGGGTCGGCGTCCAGCACGCCACTCGGGCCATCGCCGGTCAACTCCGCCTGCACCGCGATATGGGCCGCCAGCATGGTGCGCCCCGCCCCGACGGCCGGCGACGCCAGCGCGACAACCACCATCCCGCCGCCGTGCCTCGCCGGCAGGTCCGGCCTCTCCCCCGGCTCACGCCGGAATGGCGTTACGTTGCTCATAGATATCTCCCCTGAATCGCACAATGGGGACATTATGGCACAAAGCGGCGGGGAAGGGGGCTCGGGGTCAATTCTGTCGCAAGAGTTTCCGCAAGTTCGCCCACAGTTCCATAATGTCGCGCGCGGCGCGGGAGTCGGGGTGGCTTTCGGTAATGGTGCCGCCACCCTATCATCGTAATGGTTGCGCAAGGCATTACAGAGGCGCGCTGTTCGGCCGTATTTGGATTCGACTGATAATACCTACTTAAGGTAGTTGTAATTATAGTATATTATAACTATATCGTGTATTATGTCGACTGATCGGAAACAGCTCCATATCGCCATCGTCGGGTCGCGGGACTATCCGCGGCCCGATCTGGTGCGAGAATTCGTGGCCAGGCTGCCCGCGGATTGCGTGTTGGTTTCCGGCGGCGCGCGCGGGGTTGATGCGATGGTAGAGGAAGCGGCGCTGGCGGCCGGGTTGAAAACCCTGATCTTCCATGCCGACTGGGACTGGCTGGGCCCCAAGGCGGGGCCAGTTCGTAACGCTGAAATCGTTGCCCACGCGGATCGCGTCGTCGCCTTCTGGGACGGCGCCAGCCGGGGCACGACGAACACGATCCTGCAGGCAGCGGGCCGCAAACTGCCGATCGAGATATACGGCCCCGACGGTGCGCCGATCTCCGTCGAACAGGCCCTGCGAGCCGCGCCTAACATTCGACTCGGCAAACGCCAATGAAAACAGCAACATATTTCGGGCCAGACTCTGAGCCGGGCGCCGCCATGTAACGATTCGCCGCAGGGAAATATACTTTGATCGCACACGGTTTACTTGCCGTAGCATTGAATTGGGCCTATTTGAACAGCCAAGTAGCAATACACATTGGGATGTTATGGGGCCAAAGGACCCAAAAACCGTGACTGAAGTAGAAACCAAACCGGTTGGCGCTGGCAATGGCTATGTTCTGGAGGATCAGATCGGTCATCTGCTGCGCCGCGCCCACCAGCGCGCCAGCGCTATTTTTCAGGAAGTCATGACCGAGGGGCTGACGCCGCCGCAGTTCGCGGCGCTGGTCAAGATTCGCGATTTCGGTACCGTCTCGCAAAACCGGCTTGGCCGCTCCGTGGCCATGGATCCGGCGACCAGCCAGGGCGTGACCCAACGCCTGCTGGCGAAGAACCTGATCAGCCGCAAGGACGATCCGAAAGACCGCCGGCGTACATTGCTGAGCCTGACGCCCGAAGGCGAAGCCATGGTCGAACGGCTGGTCCCACAGGGCAAGCAGGTTACCGCGGAAACCCTGGACCCGCTGACACCGGATGAACAGAAGCAGTTTCTTGCCCTGATCGCCAAAATCACCTGAACGGATTCCGCGCCGCGCGGCGCCCTTGACATAAGGGCGCCAAAGGCCTCTAATCTATTCGCATGCAAACAATAAACGCCATGTCGCGCCGGGCTCGTTGCACGGCGTTGCTGGCGATTATGGGGTGCGACCATGGGCAGCTATTTGCGCCCTCGAACGATTGACGACGCGCTCGCCGAATTAGCGGCGGGCCCGCGCATTCTGCTGGCCGGCGGCACGGATTATTATCCGGCGCGGGTAGGGCGGCCGCTTGACGACGACATCCTGGACATCACGGCAGTTAACGGCCTGGCCGGCATCGCGGACGCGGGCGACCATTGGCGCATCGGCGCGCTGGCGCGCTGGTCGGACCTTAGCCACACAGATTTGCCGCCCGCATTCGATGGGCTGAAAGCCGCGGCGTTGCGGGTTGGCGGCGCGCAGATACAGAATGCCGGCACGATCTGCGGAAATGTTTGCAACGCCTCGCCGGCCGCCGACGGGATGCCGAGCCTGCTGGTGCTTGACGCGGCTGTGGAACTGAGTTCGGCCGGATCTATCCGCACCCTGCCGGTTGGCGAATTCGTGACCGGCAACCGCGCCACCGAACGCCGCGCCGATGAACTGGTGACAGCGCTTTTGATACCCAAATCACCTGCCGGCGCGCGCGGCAATTTCCTGAAGCTGGGCACGCGCCATTATCTGGTCATTTCGATCGCCATGGTCGCCGTGCTCGTGGTTCCCGCGGCCGACGGAACGGTGGCCGCGGCAAGGGTGGCGGTGGGCGCTTGCTCGCCGGTGGCGCAGAGACTGCCGTTGCTGGAAGTCGCGTTGCGGGGATGTGTTCTCGACGCGGGGTTGGCTGATATTCCCGGCCCTTCGCATCTGGCGCCGCTTAGCCCCATCGACGACGTGCGCGCGACCGCCGGCTATCGTCTGGACGCGGCACTGACTTTGCTGCGCCGGGCCCTGGGTGAACTGGGTGGGGGCGCGGCATGACCCAGCCCATCGCCTTCACGGTCAATGGCAAGGATACCAGGGTCGAGGCGGAACCGATGGCGCGCCTCAGCGACGTACTTCGCCTGCAACTGGGGCTGACCGGCGTCAAGGTTGGCTGCGAGGCCGGCGATTGCGGGGCTTGCACGGTATTGATCGATGACGCCCAGGTCTGCGCCTGCATGGTGCCCGCGGCCCAGGTAGAGGGCCGGCGGGTTGAGACCGTCGAGGGGCTGGCCGGTGACCCGGCCATGCGAAAGCTACAGGATTCCTTCCATCGCCACGGGGCCGCGCAATGCGGCATCTGTACGCCCGGCATGCTGATGGCGGCGGCCGAACTGCTACGCACCGAACCGCAACCCGATGAACAGCAGGTAAAGGATGCGCTCGGCGGCGTGCTGTGCCGTTGCACGGGCTATCGCAAAATCATCGAGGCGGTGATGGATGCGGGCAATCCGCCACCCCCCGAGGAACCCGGTGCCGGCAGGGCCGTGGGGTCCGCCATGGCCAAGGTGGACGGCAGGCCCAAGCTGACCGGCGCGGAAATCTACGCCGCCGACGATGCGCCGAAAGGGGCGCTGTGGCTGCGCGCCGTGCGCTCGCCCCACCCGCGGGCGCGGTTTTCGATTGGCGATGACGGGCCGCTGTTGGCGCGCTTCCCCGGCCTGGTTCGCTTGCTCACGGCGGCCGATGTGCCCGGCCATAATGGTTTCGGCATCTACCCCCATATAAAGGACCAGCCGGCGCTGGCCGATGGCGTCGTCCGTTTCCGGGGCGAGGCGGTGGCGGCGCTGGTCGGCGACGAGGCCACAATCCGCGCCATCCGCGACGATGACCTGCCGATTGAGTGGCAGGTGCTGACGCCGGTGACCGGCATCGATGGTGGCCTGGCCGAGGGCGCGCCGGCGGTGCAGGAGGACTGGCCCGACAATATCCTGGCGCGCGGCAACGTGGTGAAGGGCGACCCGGATAAGGCGCTTGCCGAGGCGGCTCATATGGCCGAGGCGCGCATGGAGACCGGGTTCATCGAGCACGCCTATATCGAACCGGAGGCCGGATGGGCGCGGCGCGTCGGCGACCGGCTGGAAATCTTCGTCACCACCCAGGCGCCTTACATGGATTTGGAGGAGACGGCGAACATCCTGGGGCTGGAACGCGACCAGGTACGCATCATTCCCTCGGCCTGTGGCGGCGGTTTCGGCTCCAAACTGGACCAGTCGGTGCAGCCGCTGCTGGCGGTCGCCGCCTGGGTGATCGGCCAGCCTGTCCGATGTACGTACAGCCGCCCGGAATCCATGGCCTCGACCACCAAACGGCATCCCGCGAAAATGCGGGCCAGGGCAGCCTGCGATGCCGCCGGCCGGTTGACCGCGTACGACTTCACCGGCGATTTCGATACCGGCGCCTATGCGTCCTGGGGGCCAACCGTGGCCGACCGGGTGCCGATCCATTGCCCGGGCCCATATTTTGTGCCGAACCTGCGGGCGCGTACGCGCGCCGTGCTGACCAACATGGCGCCTTCCGGGGCTTTCCGGGGGTTCGGCGTGCCGCAATGCGCACTGGTGCATGAGGCGTTGATGGACCGGCTGGCGGCGAGTACGGGCATCGATCAACTGGAATTCCGGCATATCAACGCGCTGCGCAAGGGCGACGCGATTTCCACCGGCTATGAACTGGAAGCCAGCGCCGGCCAGGCCGAGTGCCTGGAGGTCTTGCGCGAACGCTGGGCCGAATGGCGCGCCGCGGCGGACACGTACAACGGAGGCGCCAACGGCGCGTTGCGGCGGGGTGTCGGCATCGGCACTGTGTGGTATGGCTGCGGCAATACCTCGATCTCCAACCCCTCGACCATGCATGTGGGCATCGCGGTGGACGGGACGGTGACGCTCTATAGCGGCGCGGTCGATATCGGCGAGGGGGCGAACACGGTGATGGTGCAGATTGCGGCGGATGCGCTGGGGATTGCCGCATCGCAATTCAATTACATCATGGGCGATACCGACCTGACGGCGGATGCGGGCAAGACTTCGGGCTCGCGCCAGACCTACGTTTCGGGTCGCGCGGCGCAGTTGGCGGGCGAGGATTTGCGGGGCCAGATTCTGCGCCTGACCAACGCCAGCGTTGATGCGGTCATCGAGATCGCCGGGGGCCGAATCGCCGTGAGTGACGGTACCGGAACCCATGAGATTG
This sequence comes from Pseudomonadota bacterium, assembly GCA_015222795.1. Classification (GTDB taxonomy): domain Bacteria; phylum Pseudomonadota; class Alphaproteobacteria; order UBA8366; family JADFVY01; genus JADFVY01. The sequence goes on from JADFVY010000181.1 coordinate 6,594, forward strand.
ACCTCGCCGCGCTGGATTCGGACGCGCGGGGCAACCTGTTGACCGGCGAGGGCTGGTTCGACCCGCCGACCACGCCCCTTGACGGGAACGGCCAGGGCAAGCCATACGGAACCTTCGGCTTTGGCGCGCAGATTGCCCAAATCGAGGTGGATATGGAACTGGGATGCGTGAAGGTGCTGGGCGTGGCAGCCGCCCACGATGTCGGGCGTGCCATCAACACACAGCAGCTTGAAGGCCAGATCCATGGCGGCGTGGCGCAGGGATTGGGATACGCGCTGATGGAAGAGTACCTGCCGGGCCGCACCGACAATTTGCATGACTACCTGATCCCCACTATCGGCGATTTGCCGCCGATCGAGGTAATTCTGGTGGAAGACCCAGAGCCCACCGGCCCTTACGGCGCCAAGGGTATCGGCGAGCATACGCTGATTCCTACCGCTCCGGCGATTTTAGGCGCGATAGAGCACGCGGCAGGTGTTAGAATGGAGCAACTGCCCGCGACGCCCGGCCGCGTGCGCGCGGCGATTAATGCCAAGGATCACCATGGCTGAAGACAAGGGAAGCAAGAGCAAACCGGACGGCATCATTGTCTGTGATGCCTGCCCCGTGTTGTGCCGCATCCGCGAGGGGCGCGCCGGCGCCTGCGACCGCTATGCCAACCAGGACGGACGGTTGATGCGGGTCGATCCGGTAATGATGATCCACAAGACCCTGTCGCATGAGGGCGAGGTCGTGCCCTTCCTGTCGGACGCCCAGGAATGGGACGGCGATATCCTGCCGCGCGGCGAAACCTTCCTGACCGGCATCGGATCGGGCACCACCTATCCGGACTACAAACCGGCGCCCTTCATCGTGTCCAGCCAGCATGACGGAATCGATATGGTGACCGTCGTCACAGAGGGCATTTTCAGCTATTGCGGCTTGAAGGTGAAGATCGACACCGACCGCTATGTCGGCCCGGAACAGGCCTCGGTGCTGTGCGAGGGAGAGCAGGTCGGCCATGTAACGACCGCGGAATACGGCTCGCAGATGCTGGCGCTGGGTGGGGTGCGCCATCTTACCGGCGGCAGCAAGAAAGAAGGCAACGCCACCTGTCAGATGATGCTGTCGCTGTGTAACAAGCAGGCGGTGGAGCTGGAGGTCGAGGGCGGCGCCAGGATGCTTCTGCAGGCGGGCAGGCCGCCGCTGATTGACGGTATCATGGAAGAGCGCATGCGGGTCGGCTGCGGCTCGGCCGCCATCGGCATGTTCGCCCAGCAATGGTTTGGTCATGCCGATGAGGTGATCGTGGTCGACGACCATATCACCGGCGTGCTGAGCGAGCATCAGGCGGGCAAGTTCCTGGGCATAAAACCGTCCGGCATCCGCGTGCGCGGGCGCAAATCGACTCCGGGCCGCTATTTCCAGGTCGCCGGGCATGGCACCGGCTGGGGCGGCACCGACGTTACCGATCCGCTGACGATCATCGACTCCATCGACCCGGAGATCGCCTGGCCTGGCCTGAAGCTGCTGATGGTCAGCACCACCGGCGAGGATGCCGAATTCTATGTGCTGGACGATGACCGCAAGCCGGCCAAGGCCCCGATACCCGCCGATCTGACCGTGGTGGTGGACCGCATTGGCGAAAACTGCGAACCGGCGATGACGTCGGTGCTGTTCATGGCCGGGGCGGGCGGGTCCTTGCGCGCCGGCGTCACGGAAAACCCGGTCGGCCTGACCCGCTCGGTCAAGGATGCGCTGACCCGCGTTACCTGCGGCGGCGCGCCGGTCTATGTCTGGCCTGGCGGCGGCATTACCGTCATGGCCGATGTCATGCGCATGCCCGACAACGCCTTTGGCTATGTACCGACCCCGGCCCTGGTCGGCCCCATCGAATTCACAATGCGGCGCGAGGACTACCAGGCGCTGGGCGGTTACATGAAAAGCATTCGCGATTTCACCGAGGCCACGACGAGCGTAAGTAAGCGCCTGACAGAATGGAGCCCGGACAATCCCTGGCCCTTCGATCCCCGTGGAAAGGGTGAGAATTAAAATGGCGCGAGGCCCGCAAATCACCATGCTGCCCGACGGCAAGCGGCTGCATCTGCAATTCGGGCCGACCGACCTGATCGCCGAGGCCGATGGTGACAAGGATGAAATCGCGACCGCCTACCGGCAGGTCATCGCGCGGTTCCGCACCATTTTGCCGGAGCTTGTAGGAGAGCTACCCAAGCTTCGCCAACCCGTGGTCGAGGGCGCGCCCGCCGAATCCTTCCGCTGGCGCACGGCGCGGCGCATGTCCGAGGCCGCCCGGATGCACCGGGGCGTATTCGTGACCCCGATGGCCGGCGTGGCCGGGGCCGTGGCCGACGAAGCGCTGGCGGCGATGGTGGAAGGCCGGCGGCTGGACCGCGCCTACGCCAACAATGGGGGCGATATTGCGATCCACCTGGAGGAAGGCGCCGAATTCACGGTGGGGCTGATCGGCCACCCCGAGGCGCCTGAACCGGTGGGCCAATTCACCATTACCCACGCCATGCCGGTGCGCGGCGTCGCCACCAGCGGCTGGCATGGGCGCAGCGTGAGTCTGGGCATCGCCGACGCGGTTACGGTGCTGGCCCGCAACGCCGCGCTGGCCGATGTCGCCGCCACCCTGATCGCCAACAAGGTGAATGTCGATCATCCCGCCATCGAACGCCGCCCCGCCGATATGCTGGACCCGGACAGCGACCTCGGCAAACTGCCGGTTACCTTCGCCGTCGGGCCGCTGGACGCGGCATCGCGCGACGCCGCCCTGAATGCGGGCCTGGCCTGCGCCAACGGCATGCGCGAGGCCGGGCTGATCCATGGCGCCGTGCTGGCGCTGAACGGAATATACCGGGTGACCGGGCCGGAGCTCGCAAATGCGCTGCCGGTCGCCGCTTGACGGGACAAACAGGGAGAGCACATGGTTGATATCAAGATTCGCAAATTCCACACACTGATCGACGAAACCTGGCATGAGGGCGGACCGGTCGCGGACGAACCGATCCGCGCGGCGGCCGTGCTGGCGGTTGTCGAAAATCCCTATGCGGGGCGCCATGAACCCGACATTACCCCGATGATGGAGGCGCTGAAACCGCTGGGTCTGGAGATGTCGGGGCGGTTGATCGATGCGCTGGGCGGTGACCCGGCGATAATCGAATCCTACGGCAAGGGCGCCATCGTCGGCGAGGCGGGCGAGCTGGAGCATTGTGCGCTGTGGCATGTGCCCGGCGGTTATGCGATGCGCGAGCTGCTGGGCGACGCGGCGGCCATCGTGCCCTCGGCGGTCAAGGTCGGCGGCATGGGCGCGCGGCTGGACGTGCCGCTGGGCCATATCAACGCGGCCTATGTGCGCAGCCATTTCAGCGCCATGGAAGTGGGCATCAACGATGCGCCGCGCGCCAACGAGATCGTCTTCGCGCTGGTTATGACCACGGGCGGGCGCATTCACGAACGGGTCGGCGGCCTCAGGGTCGACGAGATAGAGGGAAAAGACGGCTTGCGTTAAACAGGGCGCTGCTCTTCAATAAGGAAAATACCAACAGACAAAAACAGGGAGACAACAACATGAAAACGAGACGCAGGTTCCTTACCGCCGCCGCGACCGTTATAGCGGCGTCGACCTTCGCAAATGGCGCCCAGGCAGCCGAGACCATCAAGATTGGCGAGATCAACAGCTATTCGCGCCTTCCCGCCTTCACCCAGCCCTACAAGAACGGCTGGGAACTGGCGGTCGAGGAAATCAACAGCGCCGGCGGCGTACTGGGCCGGCAGATCGAGGTGATTTCGCGCGATGACGCCGGCAAGCCGGGCGACGCGGTCAAGATCGCCGAGGAACTGGTCAGCCGCGAGAAAGTCGTCATGCTGGCCGGCACCTTCTTCTCGCATATCGGCCTGGCGGTCACCGATTTCGCCAAGCAGAAAAAGGTGATGTTCGTCGCCGCCGAGCCGCTGTCGGACGCGGTCACCTGGGCCAAGGGCAACCATTACACCTTCCGCCTGCGCCCCAACACCACCATGCAGGCCGCCATGCTGGCCGAGGAGGCGGCGAAGCTGGGCATCAAGCGCTGGGCGACCATCGCACCGAACTACAAATACGGCCAGGACGCCGTGGCGGCCTTCAAGGCGCAGCTTCTGAAACGCCAGCCGGACGTGGAGTTTGTCGCCGAGCAGTGGCCGGCCCTGTTCAAGATCGACGCCGGGGCCGAGGCCCAGGCGCTGGCGGCGGCCAAGCCGGACGCCATCTATAACGTCACCTTCGGCGGCGACCTCGCCAAGTTCGTCCGCGAGGGCAAACTGCGTGGCCTGTTCGAGGGGCGAGAGGTGGTGAGCCTGCTGTCGGGCGAGCCGGAATATCTCGACCCGCTGAAGGACGAGGCGCCCGAGGGGTGGATCGTAACGGGCTATCCCTGGTACGCCATCGACACGCCGGAGCACCGCCGCTTCGTCAACGCCTACCGCGCCAGATACAACGACTACCCGCGGCTCGGCTCGGTGGTCGGCTACAACACCTTCAAGGCGATCGCCACGATCATCGGCAAGGCGGGGTCGACCGACACCGAGAAGATGATCGCGGCGGCCGAGGGCATCACCGTCGACTCGCCCACCGGCCCCTTCACCTTCCGCGCCATCGACCACCAGGCCACAATGGGCGCCTATGTCGGCCGCACCGCGCTGAAGGACGGCCGGGGCATCATGGTCAACTGGCGCTACGCCGACGGCGCCGACTACATGCCCACCGACGCCGAGATCAAGGCGATGCGGGGGGAATAAACCCAGGCCACTCGGCGCCGGCCAGCGGCCTCATCCTGAGCCTGTCGAAGGGTGGCCACGGGGGCGGGCCGCGTATCTTCGGTGCGCGGCCCGTGGCGCTGGCCGGCCCCCTGGGAGGATGCGGCTCAAAGGTCAGGTCCCCGACCTCTGACTCGAGGAACGCCCCCATGCTCAGACGTTTTCCGCGGGTTTCAAGGGTGTGCATCCACCACGCGCACCGGCCGGGATTGGGGTCGTCGCAGGTGTAGGTGACGTTCCTGGCTGGCTGGTGTTAAAAATCTATCTATTTGTTATTATTGTGAAAAACGGACAATTAGGTACACTGTCCCCGGAATTGTGCTGGAAATCTTAAGGCACCTGGCCGTTAAACTACATGCAAAACGTGTGCAAAATACCTTGCATGCTCGGATACAGGCGGTCAAAATGCAATTATGGAGACCTGACCCTGATACAAGCAGGGATAACGGTCTGCGAACGGCAGCAAACGGTGGTTCTGGGAGCGGGCCGCACACCTCTCACCGGCATTGCCCATGCGGAGACAGACCGCAGTCTCAAGGTGCTGACGAAGTCAACGTCAACCAGACAAGATCGTGGACGTTAACTCAGGACACTTAGGAGATCTCGATGCCTACACCATACAATGTTGCTTTCTGGAACGTGGAGAACTTCTTTGACCACTTGAACTCCACGGACCGTACCCCGGCACTCCAAACTCGCCTTTCGGCTGATCTGGCTAACTGGGATGTAGCGACTCGTGACCGGAAGCGCGACCAACTCGTGGCGATTATCCAGCAGATGGGTAATGGAGCAGGCCCCGACCTGCTGGGTGTGTGCGAAATCGAAAACAAGACCGTCATGGACCTGCTGGCGGCAGGTATGAATGCTCAGATCCCGGGACGGAACTACCAAACCATACACGCAAATACTGCCGATAAGAGAGGTATCGACGTTGCGTTCGTCTACGACGCAAATCTCTTTACGGCGGGTCTACACTTCAACCACTTCATCATGCGGCGTACCTTCACGCGCGATATCTTTCAGGCAAACTTCACGACGAACAGCGGCCGCACACTCGTAGCCATGGGGAATCACTGGCCGTCCCGCAGTGGCGGGAGGCTGGAATCGGCAGCCTATCGGGCTGTAGCCGGAGAGACTCTCGCCTATTGGCACGAGCGAGTGCGAGAAGTCCTGGGCGATGACACGCCGATTATCGTTATGGGAGACTTCAACGATGAGCCATTTGACGAGTCCGTTCGCAACTACGCCCTTTCCTGGCGTTCCAGGACCAAAGTGCTTAGGGCAACCGACCCGAAGTTCCACAATCTGATGTGGCCCGAAATGGGGAACGGAGTTGGGAGCTATTACTTTAGCAACCATCCGAACATGCTTGACCAGTTTTTCGTCAACGAAAATATGCTTCGCGCAACTTCACTTATTAGAGCGGACGAGCAATCAGTACGAGTCAGCCAGTTTGCGGCTATGAACTCAGGAGGTCAGTACCCGACACCGATACGCTTCTCCGGGCATGGAAATCCTGCCAATCTAAACGGCTTTTCGGATCACTATCCGATTGAGATGGTAGTTATTGAGGCAGACTAGATGTGATGTCTCAGTAGGTTGTTCATTCGATCCTGCCTTGCGAAGCTGATGTTTGGAAGAACAGAAGCTTACGGAGGAGGACCGAATGAACGTCCATAAGAATGCCCGCTTGACGCCGAGAGGTCGAGAGATATTGGTCTCGCGCCTGGAACGCGGAGAGCATCCGCTGGACGTGGCGACGGCCATGGGTGTCAGCGCCAGTACCGTATACAAGTGGTGGCGGCGCTATCGCACAGAGGGTATTGCCGGACTTCTGGACCACTCATCGAGGCCAAATGCCTGCCCCAACAGAACAACAGCCGATATCGAGGCGAAGGTGATTGCCCTTCGCAAGGAACGGCGTATCTACCATCGGATCGCAGCCGAGGTCGGCGTGTCACGGGCCACCGTCGGACGGATCCTCACCCGCCACGGCCTCAACCGTTGGCGCGACCTGGAACCAGCCGAGCCGGTGCGACGGTATGAACGCGATCATCCCGGCGAGATGATCCACATCGACATCAAGAAGCTGGGCCGCTTCGACAAGGTCGGCCATCGCATCACCGGCGATCGAACCGGACAAAGCAACAACCGGGGCGTCGGCTGGGAATATGTCCATGTCTGCATCGACGATCATTCCCGCCTCGGCTTCGCCGACATCATGCCCAACGAGAAAAAGGAAAGCGCCGTCGCCTTCCTGGAGGCCGCCGTCGCCTGGTGCCGGCGCTTCGCCATAACCGTCGAGCGCGTCATGACCGACAATGGACCCTGCTACACATCCCATGCCTTCCGCGACGCCTGCGAACGCCTCGGCCTCAAGCACGTCCGCACCAAACCCTACACGCCCCGGACAAACGGAAAGGCGGAACGCTTCATTCAGTCCTCACTGCGCGAGTGGGCCTACGCAAGGGCATATGACAGCTCCACACATAGAGCACAGGAACTCCCGAACTGGCTGCATCATTACAATTGGCACAGACCTCACGCCGGGATAAAAGGGAAAACACCCGTCAGCCGATCAGGCTTGGACGTGAACAACGTTATGAGACTCCACATCTAGAGCCGTTCAGGGCAGCCGGCCAAAGACGATGCCCGCTGCCC
>JADFVY010000182.1 GCA_015222795.1 Pseudomonadota bacterium
ATTAATCCTGATCGCGCTCGCCCTTGGCTATACCCGCTTCGCCAAGCGTGGCAAGGAACCGGCCGGCGAGGCGGAGGCGGAGGGGGTGGAGTATCGACCGGACTGGCCGCGGTAATCGCGGTTTACAGGCTGTTTGTTCGCGAGATTGCGGGCTTCCAAAAGTGAGTTGTTGGTCATATTTAAGTTAGCTGAATGTTTATTTAACATAAAAAAACAGTGATATAAAATAAATAACATTGACTCATTACTATACCCGCAGATATACAGTTACAGATGAGTTTAATAAATGGTCCCGGAGGAGATTCCCATGGCGCGGATGGTGATTACGGGTAACAGGTTGCATGACGGTGCCGTTGTCTGGCGCGATCCTGATGGGAACTGGTCGCGGGACATCGCCGATGCCGCCATTTACCTGACCGGCGGGCAGTTGGCCAAAGACCTGGACGCGGGGCGGCTTGAAGAGGCAAGCGGGCTGATCATCGGGGTCTATGAGGTGGAAGTTGAATCGCGAGACAGCCATGTTGCGCCGGCGCGGCTGCGGGAACGTATCCGGGCCGGCGGCCCGACCATTCTGTTCGCCTGATGGGAGATTGTAGCCATGTATGCCTATGACGGCCTTGACGACACACTGGTTCGCGAACGCGCCGCGCAGTTCCGCGGCCAGGTCGTCCGGCGGATTTCCGGCGAGCTTTCCGAGGATGAATTCAAGCCGCTAAGGCTCCGCAACGGGCTGTATCTGCAGCTTCATTCCTACATGCTGCGGGTCGCCATTCCCTATGGTCTGTTGAATGCTGCCCAACTTCGTGTCCTGGCGCGGATTGCGCGCCGCCATGACCGCGGTTACGGCCATTTCACCACCCGCCAGAACATCCAGTTCAACTGGACAAAGTTGGCGGACGCGCCGGACATTCTGGACGAATTGGCCGCCGCCGAAATGCACGCCATCCAGACCAGCGGCAATTGCATCCGCAATACCACCACCGACCAGTTCGCCGGCGTCGCGGCGGACGAGATCGAGGACCCGCGGCCATGGGCGGAAATCATCCGGCAATGGTCGACGTTGCATCCTGAATTCTCGTTCCTGCCGCGCAAGTTCAAGATCGCGATCAGCGGCGCACCGAACGATCGCGCCGCCATCGCCGTCCACGATATCGGGTTGAACATGGTACGCGGCCTGGATGGCGAAACCGGATTCAAGGTCTGGGTCGGTGGCGGGCTGGGACGCACGCCGATGCTGGCTGAGTCAATCCGAGACTTCCTGCCGGGCGCCGATCTGCTGAGTTACCTGGAGGCCATCCTGCGCGTCTTTAATATCGAGGGCCGCCGCGACAATCTTTACAAGTCGCGCATCAAGATTCTGGTATCCGCGCTGGGGATCGACCGGTTCCGCGAACTGGTGGAGGCCGAATGGGCGCAGATCCGCGATACCGCGCTGCGCCTGGACGGGGCAGAAATCACCCGTATTCGCGCCCAATTCGCGCCGCCGGCCTATGACGCCAATGTGGATAGCGGGCAATTCGCGGCCAAACGTTTCGAGGATTCGGCCTTCGCCCGCTGGTCGGCGGCCAATCTTTTTCCCCACAAGCAGCCGGGCTACGCGGCCGTCACCATTTCCCTGAAGCCGGTCGGCGGCATTCCCGGTGACATGAATGCGGACCAGATGGATGCGCTGGCCGATCTGGCCGATGAGTACAGCCATGGTGAAATCCGCGTGACCCACCGCCAGAATCTCGTTCTGGCGCATGTGCGCCAGGACAGGCTTTACGATCTGTGGCGCGCCCTGGATTCGCTGGATCTGGCAACGCCAAACCTGATGCGCGTAACCGATATAATCGCCTGCCCCGGCCTGGATTTCTGCGGCCTGGCGACGGCGCGATCGATCCCCGTGGCCCAGCGCCTGAGCGAACGGCTGGCAGAGATTGACGAGCGCCACGATCTGGGCGAACTGACGATCAATATTTCCGGCTGCATCAATTCCTGCGCCCATCACCATGTTGCGCATATCGGCATCCTGGGCCTGGAGAAGGCGGGTGCCGAGTCCTACCAGGTGACGCTGGGCGGCAGCTCGGCGGCGGATGCAGCGATTGGCAAGATTGTCGGGCGCGGGTTTGGCGCGGACGAAATCGTCGCCGCGATCGAGACGGTCGTCGTCACCTGGCTGGAGTTGCGCCAGGACGGCGAACGTTTCCTCGATAGCCTGCGGCGCGTCGGCCTGGACCCGTTTCGCACGGCACTTTACGGAACCGGGCGAACAAAATGCTGAATCTGCCTTGTATTTTGCCTGAAATAAAGGCGCGATCTCGTCCTTCGAGACGGTTGCTCCGCAACCTCCTCAGGATGAGGGTGCAAATATTGGAGCCTCATCCTGAGGAGCCCCGCAAGGGGCGTCTCGAAGGACGAGGTCGCTCGGTGCCTGTTAAACCGGAGCGAAATTAATCAGGGAGCCAAAACCATGCCGTTGATTGACTACAGAAACGCCCGCCCCACCGTCGAAAGCGACGTCTGGACCCATGTTGGGGACGGCGAGACGCTGCCGCCGGACCGCCCGGCCACAATATCGCTGGAACGTTGGAAGGCTGCGCGCCGGGATATGGTCGGGCGCAATCAGCCCCTGGGGGTGCGGCTGGACAGCCACGAGCGCATCGATGAAATCCTGCCGGACCTGTCCCGGTTCGCGTTGATCACGCTGAATTTTCCCAATCTCAACGATGGCCGCCATTACACGACGGCACGGCTGCTGCGCGAACGGCATGGTTTTGGCGGTCGATTGCGCGCCACCGGCCAGGTGCAGCATGATCAACTCGACCCACTGCGGCGGTGCGGATTCGACGAGTTCGAACTGCCGTCGGGCAAGAGCGCGGCATCCGCCATCTCGGCGTTCGGCGAAATCAGTGTCGCCTATCAGCCGGCAGCCGATGCCCGCCCGACGGCCGCGCTGTTGCGACGCCGGCTACCTGAACAAGCCGTCGCGGTTTAGCGCGAAAATCGGCTCGGTTTAGCCCGAGGTCGCGCCTATGCTGGACAGAGCTCAACCTTGCTATTCCCCATAAAAACCCTCGATCGCGGCCTGGGCCTGCTCGGCTGTTTCGACGAACTGGAAGATGTCGAGGTCGGCGGGCGCGATGACGCCTTCCTCGGCCATCGCCTCGAAATTGACGATGCGGCGCCACCAGGCCTCGCGGAACAGCAGCACCGGGATCGGCATCACCTTGCCGGTCTGTATCAGGGTCAGCATCTCAAACAGTTCGTCCATCGTGCCGAAGCCGCCGGGAAAGCAGACCAGCGCCCGCGCGCGCATCAGGAAATGCATCTTGCGGATGGCAAAATAGTGAAACTGGAAGCTAAGTTCCGGCGTGGCGTAGGGGTTTGGGGCTTGCTCATGCGGCAGCACGATGTTCAGCCCCACGGAGCGTTCGCCTGCTTCGTGCGCGCCACGGTTGGCGGCCTCCATGACACCGGGGCCGCCACCCGTGACGATTACGTTGCGCATGCCGTCGGGTGATTTGCGTTCCGACATTATGCGGGCGAAGCGCCGCGCTTCCTCGTATATGGCGATCTTTTCCGGGCTACCCCCGTCGTCCTCCGGCGCCGGCGTGCGGGCGCTGCCGAATACGACGATTGTCGATTCGATTTTCTCCTCCTGAAACGCCAGTTCCGGTTTCAGAAGCTCCAGCTGCAGGCGCACCGGCCGAAGCTCGTCGCGCACCAAAAAATCAGAATCTGCAAAGGCCAGCCGATAGCTGGGCGAGCGTGTCTGCGCCGTATCCCTCGCGCGGCGGGCGGCCTCTTCGTCGTCACGCGCGGTGGGGAAGGGGCTGCAAGGTGTGTATTTGGTCATCTTTGGATCTCCTGGTTCGATCGCGTCTGTTTAAAGTTTGCGGCCCGCCGCCGCCAGATGCAAGCGCCGGGGTGACGAAAAACGCGAATTATGCGACGTTCGGGTTAGGGCAATATCCGATCAAACGGAACCGGTTCGGTTCAGTTTGATCGGATGATGCTCTGGCTCATATGGGAGTGCCCGGCCTTGCCGATCTTGCGCCCCGTTGCCGTCATGCTGATATTCGCCATTGTCGCCGGCTGCGCGCGGTGGGGGCCGGCGCGAGCCACACCGGCTGGACGCCTGGATCGGCAAGAAGGATCGGATGATGCCCTAACAGCGGCGCCAAAAAATGCAACCATGAATAGATTTTTATTTAATTTTAGTCAGTAAATATGCTACGGTTCCCGCGCGGGTTAGAGAGGGGAAACTGACACGGAACCGGTTTTTCGCCTTCCGCCCGTTCCTGCGCAATATGTGGCATAGCCCACGAGCCGGGCGACCGATGAGCGCGCGCGGCCCTCTGCGGCTGAGTTGGTTCCTCCCGAAGTTACTTGCTTGGCATTCTTTAAGCATTGGCGCCGTGGAACGGAATTCCATACATCCTGGGCGGCGGCGGAAATGTTTGCCCGCCGCCCTTTTTTCGTGGAAAATCTGAAAGCCGAGCGTCAGTTGCGGTCATCCGTGCGCGCTGTCAGGCCCGACGGCGCCAATCCCGCCAGATAGCGCGTAAGCAGGCCGGATTTCCGCTCCTGGTCGTCGGCGTTGTCCTTGGCGCGCACGGCGGCGCGCACGGCCAGTCCCCCAAGATAGCGGAATGGTTCCGGCGGCAGCAACTTTCCCTCGCTGCCGACCAGCGGGCATTCCGACCACTCGTCCTTGCGGTCCAGTGCCAGGGCCGCCAGGATGCGTCCGCCATTGTAACTGGGCCCGACGCCGTTGCCGGTATAGCCATGCCCGTAGACGATCGCCGGTGCCCCCTTCAGGCGCCCGAACATTGGCAGGCCGGTGGCCGTGCGTGTCGCGGGGCCGCGCCAGGTCGCGACGATGGGGGCATCGGAAAGTCCGTGGTAATTGCGCAACATGGCCGCACGTACATCATCGGGCCGCGACGATTCGGTGTCGAACCGACTGCCGACCCGGCCGGCGAACGGAAAACTGCCACCGCCCTTGCCATATACCATCCGCCCGTCTGCCGTACGCCTGTAATAATCGACCATGGTGCGCGAATCGGAAATCGCCATTCCATCGTTCAGTCCCAATTTTTCGAGGACTTCCGGGATGGGTGATGTCGCGACTACGTCGGCGCAAATCGGCATGATGGCGCGCCGGAATTCCGGCAGTTCGTGGGCCCAGGCGTTCAGCGCCAGAACGACCTTGGTGGCCTTCACCATGCCGCGATCCGTACGTACATAGGGTTGCGCCGAGCGGCCCAATTCGGTCATCGAGGTGTTTTCGTATATCCGCACGCCCCGCTCGGCGCAGACTCGCGCCAGGCCACGGGCCAGCGCCGCGGGCTGAACCGTTGCCGTGCCTTTTTCGTATACGCCGGCAATATGGCGTTCCGATCCGCTACGCCGCGCAACCTCGTCGGACGACAACTCGTCGAAGGGATGCAGGCCCAGTTTGTCGAGCACATCGATGCTGCCGCGCCAGGCATCCCGTTGGGCCTCGCTGCTGGCGGTCCACAGCCAGCCGTCATGGCGGAACTCGCATTCGATGCCGTTGTCGGCGCAGAACTGCCCGATGGCGCGCACCGCGGCCTCCGACGCCTCAACCATGCGCACCGTCTCCTGCCCGCCGCAAACCGGATAGAGCAGGGGCGCCTTGGAGGCCCAGGTCATGCAGAACCCGCCATTGCGCCCGCTGGCCCCGCCGCCGCATATGTCGCGCTCGATAACGGCTATGTCGACCGAGGGGTCGGATTCCTTGATGTGCAGTGCCGTCCACAGGCCGGTATAACCGCCGCCGACGATGCAAATGTCGGCTGTGATGTCGCCCGACAGCGGTTGCGGTTTGGCCGGTGAGCGTTCGAGTTCCTGTTTGAGCCAGTAGCTTCGCATGGCATCCTCCCTGGCTGAACTGTATCCTTGGAACGCGAAATTGCAAACCGAATTGGAAGGCCGGCGATTGAGTTCTATCTTTACTGTTGGGCAAGGGTTTGCGGCTAATATACGCGAAGCAGTTTCAAATGGAGGTTTACCGATGATCGATCGCAGAAGTTTCGTGGCGCTTCTTTCGGGCGCCGCACTGGCGGGATGCCAGACCACCGTGGGCGGCGGCCCCATTTCGCTGAGTTCGCCGATTTTCGGCGGCGGTGGTTCGCGGCCCCTTACAGACCTTGATATCGGCAACGGGCTGAAGGAAGCCTTGCGCATCGGCACCCAGCGCGTTGTCGGCCAGGTCGGCGCGGTCGATGGCTATAACGCCGATTCGCTGATCCATATTCTGCTGCCCGAGGACTTGCGCAAGGTGCATAACACCTTGAACAAGATCGGCCTGGGCAGCATGACCGCGGATCTGGAACTGAAGCTGAACCGGTCCGCCGAGCGCGCCGCGCCCGAGGCAAAGGATGTGTTCTGGAACGCCATCACCGAAATGTCGCTGGATGACGTGCGCGGCATCTGGAAAGGCCCCGACGACGCGGCGACGCAGTATTTTCGCGGCAATATGACCGTGCCACTGACCGACCGCTTCACGCCGATCATCCTGGATGCGATGAGCGAGGTCGGCGCCATCCGATCCTACGACAGCATGATGTCGGAATACAAATCGATCCCCTTCGTGCCCGACGTGAAGGGCGATCTGACCCGCTATACCGTCAAGAAGGCCCTGGGAGGGTTGTTCACCTATGTCGCCAAGGAAGAGGCCGCGATCCGCAAGGACCCGGCCAAGCGCACGACGGAACTGCTGCAGCGGGTATTCGGTGCGCTGACCTCGTGACGGGTCTCGCCGGCCCCGCCCTTTACGTGGCGCGTGGGAATGGGTTAGGCTCGTTGGATCGAATATTACAACCGGCGGTCCGTCCGCGGGGGAGTACTGAATGACTGAAGACCTCACGCCTGATCCGAAGGATACCGCCGAGCGGATTATCGCGATATTTGTTGATGACCGCCTGAAGGCGCTGCCTCTGCCTGAAGGGTTCTGGGAAGACGATTACGTTCTGGGCTTCCTGATGTGCGGTGCGGTAATGCTTACCGAGGCCCGGCATGGCGACGAACTGGAACAATTGGCCGCGGCCGACGCTACTTTCGAGGCGCTGGGCGAGATGTCCGGCAAGGGCGCCGAGGCGATGAAGGACCGGGTCGGGGAATTGCAGAATTCGGGAAGCCTGGTTTACCTGGATGCCATGAAAATGGCCGACAAGCTGGTGCGTTTCATCTCCGGCGTCACCATGGCCGCGCTCGACCCTGTCGTCTTGAAGGCCCGTGAACAGGCGCTCGGGATGTTCGCCGACGGCAGCCTCGATCCCGAAGTGGTGCCCGAGGACGCGGCGGTGCGGGGCGTTCTCGTCAACCACCTTTTCACCGACGTGGTGAAGGAACGCTTCAAGATCGAAGCCGACGCCTGACTTTTCGCGAGTCATTCCATGCGTGGCAAATGTCCAAATTGTGGCCGGGGCTTCAACTGCGATGGCGGCGAGGAATGCTGGTGCCTGAAGGTCGAGCGTAAATTCGATTATGAGGGGATGATCCTGCGCACCGGCGCCATGGGCTGTGTCTGCCCGGTTTGTGTCACCGGTCGGACCGATCTGGCCGATGTCGAGGCTATCGCTCCGGCCGACGGGGCGCCCGCTGTGTCCCCGGGACGCCGCAGCGGACGCCGTCGAACGCAGGATACTTAGGTATATTTGACATGCATCAATGAGTGTTGGTTCATGATCCTCCAGTCTGGCGCTTCAAGACAGGGGTAAGGGACATGACCTGCAATTCGTTTTACGATTTCATCTCTGGCGCCAGAATCCAACTGCCCACGGTTTCACGCGCCATTGCGGCCGTCGAGGAAGACGGCCGTCACGGGGTTCGGGCGATTCTCACGCCTAGCGAGGAAGCCCAAGCCCTGATTCGCGACCAGGTTCGAATGCTTTCGGAATTGAGCTGCACGAAGTCGCATCGCTGACCTCGCGCTGTTCGCTACCAGCCCCTTCGAGGGTATTCTACCGGTTCGATCGAAAGACCTGTCTGCTGCTGATTTGCGGTTGGCGGGTCTTTTGTTATTGAGCCCGCCATTTCTGGTGTTCTGTTGGCGCCGGCCATACTCAACGGTGTCGACCCTGACTCTGCCGACCCGCGCCGGCCACATTAAACGTCAGTCCTTGCGCCTGGCTTCCGGGAATACCCACATGGCGAGGGGTGCTATTTAATCTCGAACTCGATAATTCCCAGCTTGCCGAAGTCCGCCACATACTGGCCTGGCTGGCTTTCGATGCGTTTGCCGATGACGCCGGTCGACAGGTATTGGCCCGGCTCGATCACGCGGCCCTGGCCGACCGCGACATTGACCAGCCATAACGCCGATTTCCACGGGTCGCCCATCACGTCGGCGCCGGTGCCGTTGCTGATTTCCTTGCCATCGCGCTTCATGACCCCCGGCATTTTGGCCAGGTTCAGCCCCTCGGCCGATTGTTCCGCGCCGACGATCAGGACATGGGCCGCGACATTGTTGGCGACGAGATCGGTGACCGTCAGCTTGCGCTTCTTGGATTCCGGGAAGCCCCCGGCCGGCGCCTCGATGACCGGCGCAACGCCGCGGATCAGCGGCTTCAACGCCGCGACATCGGCCACCGGCTTGTCGATCCGCGCTCCGGCGACGAATGCAATTTCGGTTTCCAG
This sequence comes from Pseudomonadota bacterium, assembly GCA_015222795.1. GTDB lineage: Bacteria > Pseudomonadota > Alphaproteobacteria > UBA8366 > JADFVY01 > JADFVY01. Next base: position 8,650 of record JADFVY010000182.1, read on the forward strand.
CAGCATATGGCGGCCCTCCGGCTCGGGGATCACATCACCGCTCTTGCGCAGGCCCGAGGCCGGGATCACGCCGAACACCGGATCGTC
>JADFVY010000183.1 GCA_015222795.1 Pseudomonadota bacterium
ATAGAAGATTTCGACCGCGTAATCGGTGGTGCCGCCCCCCGGCGGCGCGACATGGGATATCAGCCCCGGCAGCCTGAGGCCGCGCGTGTCGACATCGAACCGCATGGCGTAATAGTCGCACAACAACTCGGCCGCGACCTTGGTGACCCCATACATGGTCGTCGGCCGCTGGATCGTGTCCTGCGGAGTGTTATCGTGGGGCGTGGTCGGGCCAAAAGCCCCGATCGAACTGGGGAAGAACAATGCGCAGCCCTCCTGCCGCGCGACTTCGAGCACGCGGTACAGGCCGCCCATATTCAGATGCCAGGCCGCCTGCGGTTTCTCCTCGGCCGTGGCCGACAGCAGGGCGGCCAGATGATAGACCGTGCCGATGCGATGATGCCGCACGATGTCCCGAATCTGCTGCATCTTCGTGCAGTCTAAATGCTCGAATGGACCGGCCGCCTGCCGCTCCTTCGCAGGCATGCGGATATCCGAGGCCACGACGTTGTCAGCGCCGTAGCGCTCTCTCAGGGCCGGCACGAGTTCCGAGCCGATCTGCCCTAAGGCACCGGTTACGAGAATCGCTGTTTTCATCAGCGCAAGCCTCTTGGCGAGACAGAGCCCGGAATTTCCATCCGGGATCGCTTAAGTGGCGTATCGTTCAATCTTACCCGATCATAGCCGGCGCCGTCCTTGATGCAGGTCATGATGCGGCGCTGCGGCCATGCCGGAGATCGCCGGGGGGCGGGTGGATTTGGGGAACAGTTCGCGCTACCCTCGCCCTCCGGGAATCTTCGAGATCGGAAAGATCAAAATGGACAAGATCGCCAAACTGGCTTCCAGATTGCTGGAAGACAACAGCCATAACAATCAGTGGCGAAGACGCGAGTGCATCAATCTCATCCCTTCGGAACAGGCCACGTCAACCAATGTGGATGAGCTGTGCGTCTCGGACCCCTCCGGGCGATATAACGAACACACCCGATTGAAGACGATGGGGCCGGACGCACCGGACCTGCGGTACTACAAAGGAACCGCCTTCATCATGGACAAGGAGGAGGATCTCAAGGCCGCGCTGCGGACTTTCTTCGACTGCACCCGTGTTGAGCCGCGAGTCATCAGCGGCCAGATGGCCAACGATACGGTCTACGACGCCCTGAAGCAGTTCAGGAACGGGCACAGACGGGGCGAGCGGCCCCGCCTGATAAGCCGGGCGCTTGTGCATGACCTCAAGAGCGGCGGGCATTTGAGCGCACAGCCGCTGGGAGCGCTGAGGAATTACATCGATATCGATCCCGACACCGGGCGGCCGGCGGTCGACCACTTCCCGTTTCAGACCCAAAACACCCAACGGATCGATGTTGAGGGAACGAAGCGGTTGATCGCGGAAAAGCGGCCGGAGCTGCTAGTATTCGGGCGCAGCGTCATCGTCCATAAGGAACCGGTGAAGGAGATCGCCGAATTCATTCACGCGGAGTTTGGAAAGGATAATCCCCAGCGGCCTTTGATCATGTACGACGCCGCCCACGTACTCGGTTTGCTGGGCAAGTATTTTCAGGACCCTTTGAAGGAAGGCGCCGATATCGTGACCGGGTCGACCCACAAGACCTTCTTTGGACCGCAACGCGGCATCATCTTGAGCAACATTGAACGCAGCTCGCCGTTCGAGGAACTTTGGCGCCGTGTCGAGACGCGCACGTTTCCCGGCCATGTCAGCAACCACCATCTGGGGACCATGCTCGGCTTGCTGGGAGCGACCTATGAGATGCTTCAATACAAGGACGACTATCCGAAACAGGTAATCGGGAATGCGAAAGCCTTTGCCGGAGCCCTGCACGACCAGGGCCTTAAAGTCGAGGGCGACCCGCATGCCGACTTCACCGAGACCCACCAAGTCCTTTTGAGAACGGCGCCCGGGCAAGGCGAAACCCTCGCGGACCTGCTGGAAGCGAACAACATCATTACCAACCGCCAGGCTTATTATGACGACCCGGGCTTTTCGGCAGCCAGCGGCGTAAGGACGGGCACCCAGGAGATGACCCGGTATGGGATGAAGCCGGACCATTTCCGGACCCTGGCGGGCCTTGTGGCGGAGATCGCCCGTGACGGCGCGAACAGGCCAAGAGGCTTTCTGCAA
>JADFVY010000184.1 GCA_015222795.1 Pseudomonadota bacterium
TAACCGGCGAAGGCGACGTGGCCAGCGATATTAGCGAATTTCATATATTCGGCCGGGATCATGATGCGGCCCGCGCCGTCCAGCGCCAGCGGCCGCGCGTCTGCCAGGATCACCGCGCCCATTTCGGCCTCTTCGTCGGAGAACATGTCGAACTGTTCCAGGCTTTCCGCCAGCCGCTCCATGAAGGCCGGGTCGCAGGCCTCCAGCGCCTGAAGGCTGGGCGAGCGATAGACATAGACCAGCCGCCCTTCGCCCTCGGGAAGTTGCGCGCGGAACGGGGCCGGAAGGGACACGCGCCCCTTCTTGTCGACCTTGTTCTCGTATGTTCCTGCAAACAGGGCCATGTCTCGCGCCACTCGTCTTTCGCTTTATTGATCCGAATTCCTGTTCGCCCGGCCTCGCCGGAATGCCCTGAAAATCGCCCCTATTACGCGACTCATGGCATACCATAAAGGTTATGGGCAATGATGGGATATCATGGGGAAATGCTGTTCGTCAATGGGGGTCTATAGTATTCCCATGGTAAAACGCGCCGATATTTGTTCTCATCAAAGAACTTTTTCTGGTGTCTTGCGCGAACACGGCCACAAGAATTTGTGACGACAGTAATGATATTAACGAATTATTATTCTTTTGTTCTATTAATGTTCTTTTTATGTTCTCGTGAAACTAATTTTGGGATTCCATGGGATGGGCATGGGACAAGGGGGTGGAGCGCGCCCGCGACGGGCCTTGTTGCCCGCGAGGATGAAAGATTCAGGGGATGTGGGGATAAGAAGGGGGATGAGGGGAGCGCTGATTGGCGCCGTTCATCTCCCCTCATCCCCCCGTTTATCCCCATATCTCCTTATTCCTTTAACCGGCCCGAGCGGCGGGTCCCCCGGCGGAAGGAGCACGGCAACAGGTCACCCTACCTTTGCGCGCGAATGTTAACCTTTATGCAACATCCCGGCGCGACAATGGCGCGATGGATGGGAAGCATGAAAATAACGGGTCGGCGCCGGCGGAAACCCCGCGCCTGCCGCCGCGCCGCGCCGCGCTGCTGATCGCCGTCATCGCAGGCGTGCCCGCGGGCGCGATGGGGTTCGTGGTTGATGCCGCCACGCGCTACTGGCCTGAACCATGGGGCGGTGGCGCGTCCGGCATGCTGGTAGTGGCGGTCCTGTTTCCGCCCATGATATTTTTGCAAAAGAACCTGCTCAAACCTCTGTTCCGCTGGACGGGGCTCAGGCTGATTACGATACTTGAAAATCTGCGGCCCGAATCTTCGCGCGATGCCGGTTTCGGGCTGTTGTTATTCTGCTGCGGCATATTCAGCATCATGGCGACCGAGGCGGCCTTGATGTCGCTGCTGCCCGGCGGCTTGGGAGAGCATCGTGGCGGGATATTCCCCCTCGCTGTCGTCTGGTTCATGGGTCTGGTCGTGGTTACTGGATTCCTGGCTTCCGCCGAGGTTTTCATGGATCAGGAGCCGGAAGACGCGAAGATCGACGGCGCGGCGGAAGAAAACGGAACCGGCCTGACAAGACTCTATTTTGCGGGCGTCGCCAACCTGTGCCTTGCCGCCCCGCTGCTTGTATGGGTGACGTTGCGGCTGCTGGTCGCCCCCGTGGACCCGGTCGTCGGGATGCTTATGGGCGCAACGATGGGAACTGCCATCGGCATCGGTGACGGAACCAAAGTTGGCCTGCCAAGCTGGCGCCTGCTGGCCGTCGGCCTCGTCCTCGCCGACCTCGCCGCCGCCGCCGTGGGCTTGCCGGCCGCCTGGGCGATCACCGAATATGGTTTTGCCGAAAGCGAATGGCTCCCCGCGCTAATATCGGTTTTCGCCCTCATCGGCATGGCAATGCTGACCGGATTCACGGCACAACGGATAGTGCGAAGGGTTGCCGATGACGGGAAAGAACTGAAGGAGGGCGCGCAGCCATGACCGACCCCCGCACCCCCGCACAACAGCCGCCCACCCCCGCCCCCCGCCGCCACCCGTGGTGGGTGGAGATCGCGGTCTTGGTCGGCTGGATGTGGATCATGGCGATCTTCATGTTGGGTACGGCTGACTGGAGCAGGGACCTGACCGCGCAGCTTTCCGCCTGGGGAATACCGGGCGGCGACAAAACCGGGATCGGCAAAGTGTCCTTTTTCCCTGTTCTGTTTGGGATGCTGGGGTTCTGGGGGCCTTTGAACCGCGCCGCCTATGATGCCGCCCTCCGGTCATTTGCCGTGGGCGTATTGTGGGGAGCGGCCTATTTCCTGACCGATCCCGCCGCCCGCATTCTGTTCCACCTCGCCGTGCCCGGCTTTGCCGCCACCGAAAATGCATCGCTGGTTCGGACAGGCCTGGACATACTGGTAATGATGGGCTGGAGTTATTTCGGCCTTTTCCTTGGCCTGCGCGCGCTCATGGGCAAGCCCGGAACGGCCCCCCGGCCCGACGAGGAGGCGAAGCCA
>JADFVY010000185.1 GCA_015222795.1 Pseudomonadota bacterium
GCGGGCAATTTTATCCGATCAAACTGAACCGGACCGGTTCCGTGTGATCGGATATTGCCCTAGCGCGCGGGAAATCCAAGGGCTTCAGGATTTCCCATTATTTTACCGGCACACTTATTTAGCCCGATAACCGATGTCGTTTGCAAGCCTTAATCCTCACTAATTATGTGGATTTAAACAGTATTTTCCATTCCACATGGTTAACTCCACTAATTAGTGAAATTTTCCAAATATCGGGCTTATTATTGCATATCTGTGAAATTATGTTCATGTCTTGAAATTAAACAGCATGCTGACGAAACTACCGCTTTTCTTCCGCGAGAAGCTGGTTATTATTGGCGCCCAGGACAGGCGGCCATGCCGTCACCCAAGTCCGACCCGGCAAACCGCCGGATCTAACGACCAAATTAAAACTTGCAGGGAACACAGCAATGAAATTTACCAAAGCAATCGTCGCAGCCGCGGCGTTGTCCTTTATCGGGGTTACAGCCCAGGCGCAGACGCTTGAGGCCGTCAAATCCCGCGGTCATGTCCTTTGTGGCGTGAGCCAGGGACTGCCCGGCTTCTCCAATCCGGACGACAAAGGCAACTGGACCGGCATCGACGTCGATGTTTGCCGCGCCGTTGGCGTCGCCATCTTCGGCAAGGGTGGCAAGGTCAAGTTCGTGCCGCTCTCGGCTAAAGAGCGTTTCACCGCGTTGCAGTCGGGTGAAATCGACGTTCTGTCGCGTAACACCACCTGGACCTTCAGCCGCGACAACTCGCTGGGCCTGGAATTCGTTGGCGTCAACTACTATGACGGCCAGGGCTTCATGGTTCGCAAGGACCTCGGCGTGAAAAGCGCCAAGGAACTCGACGGCGCGGCCGTGTGCACCAACACCGGCACCACCACCGAGCTGAACGTTGCCGACTATTTCCGAGGCAACAAGATGGAGTACAAGGTCGTCGCGTTTGAAAAAGCCGACGAGGTTGTCGCGGCCTACGATTCGGGTCGTTGCGACGTGTACACCACCGACCGTTCGGGCCTTGCCGCCCAGCGTACCAAGCTGAAAAATCCGGACGACCATATGGTTCTCCCGGAAATTATCTCGAAAGAGCCGCTTGGCCCGGCAGTGCGCCATGGCGACAGCCAGTGGGGCGATATCGTGCGTTGGTCGCTTAACACCATGATCATCGCCGAGGAGCTTGGCGTTCATTCCGGCAATGTCGACGAGATGAAGACCAGCAGCAATCCCGAGATCAAGCGCATGCTCGGCATGGAAGCCAACTTCGGCGAACAGATCGGCCTTGGCCAGGACTTCGCCTATAACATCATCAAGAATGTTGGCAACTATGCGCAGAGCTATAATGCGCATGTGGGTCCCAATACCCCGCTGAAGCTCGACCGTGGGCTGAACGCGTTGTGGAACAACGGCGGCATTCTCTACGCCCCTCCGTTCCGCTAAGACATTAAGGCAAGGAATTACGCCCCCGGTCCAAAGGCCGGGGGCGTTTTTCTATATAATGAAAAACCGTTTCGCGAAAAGGAGGCCATTGACTCATGGTCGTCTTTCGTATTCGGTAAAAAAAAACGATAACAATATGACAGGGACTTCATATGTCTGCACAGGGAGAGACTCCCTCGCGCGGCGGGACTGCCTTCTGGAACGACCCTAAATTCAGAAGCATATTCTTCCAGTTGCTTGTGGTAGCTGCCGTCTCGGCGTTCGGCTGGTACCTCTTTCACAACACCAGCGCCAACCTTGAGCGCCAGGGCATCGCGTCCGGCTTCGGGTTCTGGAATTCCACCGCCGGTTTCGGCATCATCGATACCTGGATAGAGTATAGCGAAGAATCGACCTATGGCCGCGTGTTCTGGGTCGGGCTGCTGAACACCCTTACCGTTTCGATCCTTGGCATCATTCTCGCGACGATCGTCGGCTTCACCGTCGGCGTGGCGCGCCTGTCGTCGAACTGGCTGATCAGCCGCATGGCGACGGTCTATATCGAGACGTTGCGCAACATCCCGCTGCTGCTGCAGATCTTCTTCTGGTACGGCATGATCCTGAAGGGGTTCCCGCAGATCCGGAACAGCTTCAATCTGTACGACACGGTATTTCTGAACAACCGGGGCCTCTATACGCCGAAGCCGATTTTCGAGACGGGAACATGGATGATGTTTCTGGGTTTTGCCATCGCCATTGCCGGCATTGTATGGCTTTCGCGGTGGAATCACCGCCGCCAGGAGCTTACGGGCGAGCAGTTCCCGGTCTTCCTGACCTCGCTGGGGTTGTTCTTCGGCCTGCCGGCTCTGGGACTGATTCTGGCCTCGATCTCCTATGGCGGCGTGCCGATTTCCTTCGACTACCCCGCGCTGAAGGGTTTCAATTTCAAGGGCGGGTCCGAACTCATTCCCGAACTCGTGGCGCTGCTGCTGGCTCTTTCGGCCTATACGGCAGCCTTCATCGCCGAAATCGTGCGCGCCGGCATCATGGCGGTCAGCCATGGCCAGACCGAGGCCGCCAATGCGCTGGGCCTGCGCAACGGTCCGACGCTGCGACTGGTCGTGATCCCGCAAGCGCTGCGCGTGATTATTCCGCCGCTGACCAGCCAGTATCTGAACCTGACCAAAAACTCCTCACTGGCCGCGGCGATCGCCTATCCGGAACTGGTATCCGTGTTTGCCGGCACGGTGCTGAACCAGACCGGCCAGGCGGTCGAGGTGATCGGCATCACAATGGCCATGTATCTGGGGCTCAGTCTTCTGATTTCGGGGATCATGAACTGGTACAACAAAAAAATGGCGCTGGTGGAGAGGTAACGATATGACCGAGACCGCATCGAGCGGCGGCATCGTCAAACATGACCGCCACGAAGACCTGCCGCCGCCCAAGAGCGAAGTCGGCATCTATGGCTGGGTGTATCACAATCTGCTCTATCCCTGGCACAATGCCGCGTTGAGCCTGATTGGCGGGGTTCTGGCCGTCTGGGCGATATGGGGCGTCGTGGACTATGTCTTCGTGGGCTCTATCTGGATTGGCGACGGGCCGGAGGCTTGCACGAGGGACGACGGGTCGGTCATCCACGCCTGCTGGGTATTCATCGACGCCCGCTTCCATCAATTCATATATGGCCCGTTTTTTCCCGAGGCGGAACGCTGGCGGATAAACTTTTCGTTCCTGCTGCTTGCGCTGGCGGCCACGCCGCTTTTCCTTAAGCAGGAATGGATAGAGCGCAAGATCGGTCTCGCCGTCGCCGGCGTCGCGACCGTCTTCTCGCTGGTGGCGTATGGCCTGGGGCCCGCCATGGTAATCGCGCTCATGATGTTCGGGCCCTACGGGCTTGCTTTTGCCCGGCTCGGCTCGATACTGCCTCGCAGCGACGACAATGCCGCGATTGGACTTATTATCCGCCTGGCCGTCATCGTCGCCGCGGGTATCGCGGGATATTTCCTCGGCGGGGCGATCGTCGGCGATAAGGAAGCGGTCTCGCTGGGCTGGATGGCGACATTTCTCGCCTTCGGTCTGATCACGCTGAACAAGGCCGCCGTCAAATCCTGGATCGCCTTCCTGCTGATCTTCGGTTATCCCTTCATCGCCTTTTCCCTCTGGCTCGGCGGCGGGTTCGGCCTGGAACATGTCGAAACACCCAGGTGGGGCGGGTTGTTCCTGACGCTGGTCGTGGCCGGCGTCGGCATTGCCGTATCCCTGCCGGTTGGGATCGTCTTCGCGTTGGGCCGGCGGTCGGAAATGCCGGCGGTACGCGCCATATCGATCGCCTTCATCGAGCTGTGGCGCGGCGTGCCGCTTATTACGGTCCTGTTCATGTCGTCGGTGATGCTGCCGCTGTTCCTGCCGGAGGGCGTGAATTTCGACAAGTTGCTGCGGGCGCTGATCGGCGTGGCGCTGTTCTCATCGGCCTATATGGCCGAGGTCGTGCGCGGCGGCCTGCAGGCGATTCCGAAGGGCCAGTACGAAGCCGCCGCCTCGATGGGGCTGGGATACTGGCAAATGATGCGGCTGATCATCCTGCCGCAGGCGCTGAAGCTGGTAATCCCGGGCATCGTCAACACCTTCATCGGGCTGTTCAAGGACACGACCCTTGTGCTGATCATCGGGCTGTTCGACCTGCTGGGCAGCGTACAGGCCGCGACAACCGACCCGAAATGGGTCGCCATGTTTATCGAGGGCTATATCTTCACCGCCTTCGTGTTCTGGATTTTCTGCTTCAGCATGTCGCGTTACAGCATGCATATCGAGCGGAAGCTACATACCGGCCACAAGCGCTAGGGGGAGTATAGGAAATGTCTGAAATCGTTGCCAAACCCGTGGAAACGGACACCGCCGATCAGCCGGCCATTGAAATTGCCGGCATGCATAAATGGTATGGCGACTTCCATGTGCTCAAGGACATCGACCTGACCGTCATGAAGGGCGAGCGCATCGTCGTCTGTGGCCCGTCCGGGTCGGGCAAATCGACCATGATTCGCTGCATCAACCGGCTTGAGGAACATCAGCGCGGCAAGATCGTCGTCGATGGCATCGAGTTGACCAGCGACCTGAAACAGATCGACCAGGTGCGGCGCGAGGTTGGCATGGTATTCCAGCATTTCAACCTGTTCCCGCACCTGACCGTGCTGGAGAACCTGACACTGGCGCCGATCTGGGTTCGCAAGATGCCCAAGAGCGAGGCCGACGACATCGCGATGGAATATCTGGAGCGCGTCAAGATCCCCGAACAGGCGCTGAAATTTCCTGGCCAATTGTCCGGCGGCCAGCAGCAGCGCGTGGCGATCGCGCGGTCGCTTTGCATGAGCCCTCGGATCATGCTGTTCGACGAGCCGACCTCGGCGCTGGATCCCGAGATGATCAAGGAAGTTCTGGACGTCATGGTCGATCTGGCGAAATCCGGCATGACCATGATCGTCGTCACCCACGAAATGGGATTTGCGCGCGAAGTCGCCAACCGGGTCATCTTCATGGATGAAGGAGAGATCATCGAACAGAACGAGCCGGAAGAGTTCTTCCACAATCCCCAGTCGGAACGCACCAAGCTGTTCCTCAGCCAGATCCTGCATTAATAAAACATATGGAAGTCGGCTAAACCATAGATGCAGTATATAGTACCAGCGTCCGGTACCAGATTGAAACCTCCGGAAAATTCTGGTGTAAGGCATGACCGCGGCCAGGGTTGACCGTGCGGGGAAAGGCCGGACACATTATGAAATGTCCTGAGTGCCAGGCAGAAAATCGTGAGGGCCGGCGCTTCTGCGGCGAATGCGGCGCGTCGCTTGCCGCGCGCTGTCTGGAATGCGGATTCGAGAACGAACCGGGCGAGAATTTCTGCGGCGGCTGCGGCCAGTCCACGGCGGCCAAGCCCGCCGCGCCGTCCCGGGGCCCTGTCGGCGAACGCCGCCCGGTCACCGTTTTGTTCGTCGATATCGTCGGTTTCACGAAAATGAGCTCCAGACTGGACGCGGAGGAAATCCACCGCATCCTGGGCCGCTTTTTCGAAATCGCCGACGGACTCGTCACCCGCTACGGCGGATCGGTCGACAAACATATCGGCGACAATGTGATGGCCGTGTTCGGCGCGCCGGTAGCCCATGGCGACGACCCGGCGCGCGCCGTGCGAACCGCCATCGACATACACAAGGCCATGCCCGGCCTGGGCGAAGAGCTTGGCATCGACCTGCGGGTTCATGTCGGCATCGCCAGCGGCCAGGTGGTGGCCAGCGATACCGGCAGCAGCCATCACACCGAATATACCGTTACCGGTGACACGGTGAATCTGGCCTCTCGCCTCGAGGGACTGGCCGGCGCCGGGGAGACGCTGATTTCCGATCCCGTCTTCAGGGCCGTGTCGACGCAGGTTGAGGCCGACGATGCGGGCGAGACAACGGTAAAGGGTCTGGACGGTCCGGTGCGGATTTGGCGTTTGCGCGGGCTCGCGGACAGCGGCCACGACAAGTCGCGGCTGCCCTTCGTTGGCCGGCAGGGCCTGTTGGCGCAGTTCGACGGCATCCTTGCCGGTTGCCAACAATCCGGCACCGGCCAGGCAATCCTGTTGCGCGGGGAGGCCGGGATCGGCAAGACACGCCTAGTGGAAGAACTTACCGCGGCGGCCAGTCGCCGGGAATACCGCTGTTACAAGGGCCTGATACTCGATTTTGGCGTCGGCAAGGGCCAGGACGCCATCGCCATGCTGGTGCGCGGCTTGCTGGAGGCGCCCGCGGACGCAGGCAAGGATTTCCTGGACAAGGCAACGGATAGCGGGCTTGTCCAGGAAGATGACAGAATTTACCTCAATGACCTGCTCGGCCTGCGGCAACCCGACGAATTGCGGGTCACCTATGACGCCATGGACGGCGAGGCGCGACAGGCCGGCAAGCGGAATACCGTGTCCAGAATCGTTCGGGCGGCCAGTGCGCGCGGGCCTGTGTTACTTGAAATCGAGAACGTCCACTGGGCCGGACAGGGCATGCTGGGCCAGCTTTCCGGGATTGCCGGCGCGATCCGGAACTGCCCTTCCATCCTGGTGATGACATCGCGTATCGAAGGCGACCCGATCGACCAGGGCTGGCGGGCGGAGGCGCGAACGCCCCTCGTCACCATCGATCTGGAGCCGCTACGGCCGGAAGAGGCGTTATCGCTTGCCGGCGCCTTGTTCGAGTCTTCCAACATCTTCGCCCGCAATTGCGTGGAGCGGGCCAACGGCAACCCGCTGTTCCTGGAACAACTGCTGCGCAATGCGGAGGAAAGCGAAGACGACAGCGTACCCGATTCGATTCAGAGCCTGGTCATGGCCCGCCTCGACAGGCTGGAGCCGGGAGACAAGCGCGCGCTGCAGGCGGCGGCGATCCTGGGTGAGCGGTTTGGCCTGGAAGTTCTCAGAACCCTGCTGGGCAATCCGTCCTACAAATGCGATGCCCTCATGAACCACGCCCTGCTGCGCCCCGAGGGCGACGGGTTTCTGTTCGCTCATGCGCTGATCCGAGAGAGCGTCGGCGCATCCCTGCTGAAAACCACCCGGCGCGAGCTGCATGAAAGGGCGGCGGGCTGGTATGAGGATCAGGATGCCGTACTGTTCGCCGAACATCTGGACCGCGCCGCCGATGCGCGGGCCCCGCGCGCCTATCTGGAGGCGGCGCGGGCGGAGGCCGGCGAGTACCGTTTCGATCGCGTGCTGGAACTAGTGGACCGCGGGCTGGAACTGGCCGTCGAAAATGCCGACCGGTTCGCGTTGATATGCCAGCGCGGCGACTTCCTGCGCGACCTCGGAGCCGTCGAGGAGTCGATCGCCGCTTTCCGCCAGGCCACCGAACTGGCGGTGGACGATATCGGCAAGAGCAGCGCCCTGATCGGCCTGGCGTCCGGCATGCGGCTGATCGACCAGTACGATGAGGCCCTGGCCGCGCTGGAGGATGCCGAATCGGCGGCCGTCAGGCAGAATCTGGACCAGTTACTGGCGCGTATCCATCACCTGCGTGGCAATCTGTATTTTCCGCTTGGCCGGATTGAAGAATGCCGTGCCCAGCATGAACTGGCGCTCGATTTCGCGCGGCGCGCCGGCAGCGCGGAGTGCGAGGCCTCGGCGTTGGGCGGACTGGGCGACGCCGCCTATGGCAGCGGCAGGATGCGCTCGGCCACCGACCATTTCGCGGGCTGTCTCAAGATCTGCCGCGAGCACGGCCTGGGCCGCGTAGAGGTCGCCAACCACCATATGCTGGGGTGGAGTCGTGTCTATCTGAACGAACTGGAGCCGGCGCTGGAAAACAGCCTGCAAACGGCGGAAGCCGCGGCAAAATTAGGCCAGCTTCGCGCCGAACTCATGGGCCGTAGTTGCGCAGCCTCCGTGATGCTGGATATGGGTCGTCAGGACGAAGCCATTCAGCAAACCGACTTTGCCCTTGATATTATCCGGCGTCTCGGCGCCAGACGGTTCGAGGCGCAGAACATGTGCATCCGATCGCGAGCATTCATGGCGGTTGGCAAGCACGCGCAAGCTATACCGTTGCTCAAGCAGGCCCTCTCCATCGCAAGGGAAACCGGGACCAGTTTTATCGCGCCCTTTGCACTGGGGTGCCTTGCCCGCGCCAGCGATAACGAGGACGAACGCAAGGCCGCCATCGAAGAGGCGGAATCCATGCTGGCGGCGGGCGCCGTGGGGCATAATTACTTCTGGTTCTATCGCGAGGCGATGCTGGGCGCCCTGGAACGCGGGGAATGGGAAGACGCGCGCCGGTTTGCCGATGCGCTGGAGGAATACACCAGCGACGAGCCGCTGCCCTGGAGCGACTTCCTCATCGCCCGGTCCCGCGCACTGGCCGACGTGGGCGAGGGCCAGCGCAACGCAGCCCTGACCGCGGAACTCGCCAGGCTGCGCGACATCGCCGCCACCGCGGGTTTCAATGCCGCGCTGGGCGCAATCGACAACGCCCTCGCGACACAGCAGGCGGCCGAGTAAAATCTGTATGCGCTAACCACAGGCCAGAAGCTTTACACCTTGCCCAAAAGTTCCGCTGCCGGTGTGCCATCAGCATCCCAGCCTACGAAACAACCCAATATGCCACAATTATCGCAGCGGACACCTACATCCAGCCAGCGAACCCATTTCCCATTATTCGGAATGGAAAATCCAACGCCCGCATTGCAAACGTCGCTCTCGCAGTCGGCACACATCCAGTGCTCAAGTTCCGCTTCTTCCGCATACTGTTCGCTACCACAAATAAACCGGCTTTCGGCGCAATCGGTACAAGTCCTGCGGGCGACCCCCTCGCAATCGTCGGCGTCCAGGCGAAACCGGTCCGATCCGCAATCGCACCGGGCCAACCGGAACTCATGCATGGGATATGAGTCGGCCATATAGCGGTCCAGGTATTCCCTGATCGACCCGGGCGTGGCGCCCTTCCACCATTGCCCGGATTTGTCCAGGTCCGACCCTCGCCCAAACAAAGCCGCTATAAGTTTTGAGAAAAAAGGCATAAGGCGAGTTCCATCCCTCTGATTAAAACAACACTAGAACAGTGTCGGTTCCGGGTCTTCATCATTAGGCGAAGGTGAGGGTTCCGGCGGTTCATCGGTTGCCGGCGCCGCCGGTTCGATCAGTCCGGCATCGTCATGGTGGGGGTCGTTCAGCCGGCGGCTGACTGGATACGCCGTCAGCTCACCGCGCCAGGGTTCAATCAGATCCGAGGCCTCTACCGGCGAGGCCTCCAGCCAGGGGCCGAAGCGGCCGATATCCAGGATCACCGGCATGCGATCATGGATCTGCCGCATCGTTTCGTTGGCTTCGGTGGTGATGATGGCGCAGCTTTCGATCACCGCGCCGTCGCGCCCTTTCCAGCAGTCCCACAGGCCGGCGAAAGCGAAGGGCGCGCCGTCGGCCCGCTCGATCCGCCAGGGCTGCTTGCCACCGGTGGTCTTCTTCCATTCATAAAACCCGTCGGCGGGAATCAGGCAGCGCCGCTTGCGGAAGGCGTCGCGGAACATCGGCTTGGCCTCGACGGTCTCGCCGCGGGCATTGATCGGTTGGTTCATCGAGGCGGGATCGCGCGCCCAGGCCGGCACGAAACCCCATTGCAGGAAGGCCAGTTCACGTTCGCCCGCTTCGTCGCCGCGCCGGATCGCCGCGATTCGTTGCGAGGGCGCAATATTATAGTGCGCCTCCAACGCGGGGGCGTTTTCCACATCCACCCCGAACAGGCGGCCCATGGCCTCAACGGGAAGGGTCAGGCTGAATCGTCCACACATAGTACCCCATCATGCCAGAAACCGGCACATACAGGCTAGTCCGGCCTGCAATGCCAATATTTCCGGCGTATCGCAAGATTCCTTGACCGTAACGGAATAAATTGTATCATCCAATGTGTTCTTGATTTGTTCA
>JADFVY010000186.1 GCA_015222795.1 Pseudomonadota bacterium
AAGCATCGCCCGCGCACACCCTCCTGCCGGGGAAACGGGAAACACGATCCCATGCGTGCAATATGCCTGATACAGACCACTAGTTTATACGCGGGTCTATCGCCGGGGAAGGATTCTAGCTAGAATTGCCGCCAGCAACCACCATGGGACATTCGCAGTGGACGGAACGGCTGACAAGGAAACACTCGAACGTCAGTTGGAAGAACTGAAATCCGAGCATCGGGATATGGATGACGTGATCGCACGAATCGCGGAGGAAATCCCGTTCAACCAGCTACAGATCCAGCGACTCAAGAAGCGAAAGCTGCAATTGAGGGATCAGATGGCGAAAATTGAAAGTTTGTTGCTGCCCGACATAATCGCCTGATCCATATTAAAAAATTGGAACCCAACCGGACGGTCAGCGAAATTGTTGCCGCGCCCGGCACAAGTTGTGATCGCCTGTAGAGGATTCCTTAAGATTCTCCTGTTGGAATGTCTGGCAGGCATTCGGGCGAATGCGGAATTACAAAAGAACGCCCGCTTCTTCTCCCGAAGGCTGTTCACGCCGCTACGGCGGCGGCAGATTGGGGAAGTCTGACCATGAATGAAAACCATGAAACTAACGGTTTCGAGGAAGAGGACTCGCTGCGAATAGACGCACGCGATATAGCGCCGCTTCTGGGTTTGACTCCGGAAAGATTGATGGCGGAACTGCGCGCCGGCCAAGTCTATCATATCGCCGAGGAGGGTGAAGAGGACGCTGACAGCCGCATGCGGATCGTCTTCCGTTTCCGGGCGCGCATGGCGCGTTTGGTCGTCGAGTCCGACGGCTCGATGCATCCGGAAATCAACCGCACGCACTGAGCTTTGTCGCTTTCGGCATGGCATGTGGCTGCCTGCGCCTTGTAGTCGCAGGTATAAACTCTTGCGCCGCCGCCTTGTACCGGTATATTGCACTCGATTCAGGGCCTTACGGAAGGCTTGGCCGGGGGGTACATCCCGTCAATCATGTCACCGGTTCGCATGCTGTGGTTTTGCCGCATGGTGCCGTACAGTGTTCCGGGGCAAGATCGTGCCCAGCCAGTACAGGGACGTAATAAATGAAAATTGCCGTATTGAAGGAAAGGCGCCCGGACGAAACGCGCGTCGCGGCATCGCCCGAGACCGTCAAGAAGATGGTCGATATGGGTCTCGGCCTGACGGTCGAGAGCGGCGCGGGCGATGCTTCCTCATTTTCAGACGAGGCCTATAAACAGGCCGGCGCGAGCATTGCGAAGGATGCGAAGGCGGCCGCCAGTGGCGCCGACGTCGTCCTCAAGGTGCTGCGCCCGATGATCGCGGGCGAGACCCAGGACGAAATGTCCGCGCTGTCGTCCGGACAATGCCTGATCTGTTCGATGAGCGCGCTGAACGAGCCCGAATTCGTGGGCGCCATGATGAAGGCCGGCGTTACCGGCTTTGCGTTGGAACTGGTGCCGCGCATCACCCGCGCGCAGTCGATGGACATATTGTCGTCCCAGGCGAACCTGGCGGGCTACCGCGCGGTGCTGGACGGTGTTGCCGCCTTCGGCCGCGCCTTTCCGATGATGATGACCGCCGCCGGCACCATCCCGCCGGCCCGGGTCCTGGTGATGGGCGCCGGTGTTGCGGGTCTGCAGGCAATCGCCACGGCGCGGCGCCTGGGCGCGGTGGTTTCCGCCACCGACGTGCGGCCGGCCGCCAAGGAGCAAGTGGAAAGCCTGGGAGGCACCTTCGTCGCGGTTGAGGACGATGAGTTCAAACAGGCCGAAACCGCCGGCGGCTATGCCAAGGAAATGAGTGAAACCTATAAGGCCAAGCAGGCGGCCCTTACTGCCGAGACCATCAAGAAGCAGGATATGGTGATCACCACCGCCCTGATCCCGGGCCGCCCGGCGCCGAAACTGATCACCGAAGAAATGGTCAAGAGCATGAAGCCCGGCGCGGTGATCGTGGACCTGGCGGTCGAGGCCGGCGGCAATTGCGAGCTGTCGGAATTCGGCAAGGTCGTCACCAAACATGGCGTCACGCTGGTTGGGCACGCCAATCTGCCGGGCCGGTTGGCCGAAAGCGCCAGCAACCTGTTCTCCCGCAACGTGCTCAGCTTCCTGGGCCTGCTGGTCGATGAAGAGACCAAGGGCCTGAAGATCGACACCGAGGACGAGATCATCGCCGGCACGCTGGTGACGCGCGATGGCAAGGTGGTCCACGAGAACGTGAAGGCCACTGAAACGGCGCCGGCGAAAGCCAAAGCCGGTGGCGCGAAGAAGAAAGCCGCGCCGAAGAAGAAAGCCGCCGCTTCGAAACCAAAAGCCGGGGAGGAGTAACCCGCCATGGCGCAAGACACATTATTGCAGAAGCTCGACAAGGCTACTTCGAGCGCCTCCGCCGACGTCACCGATACATTTACCGGGAACATGGATCAGTTGGCGGACCAGGCGCAGGCCGTGGCCGATCAGGCGAATTCCCTGGCGGCGCAGGCGCATGTTCTTACCGCGCAGGCAGGTTCGGCCGGCGGCGGCAACGAGTTCATCTTCCTGTTCACCATTTTCATCCTGGCGATCTTCGTCGGTTATTATGTGGTGTGGAACGTGACCCCGGCACTGCATTCGCCGCTGATGGGCGTCACCAACGCGATTTCGTCGGTGATCATCGTCGGCGCGCTGATCGCCGCGGGTCCGGACGATATGAGCCTGTCACAAATCCTCGGCTTCGTTGCCGTGACGCTGGCCTCGATCAATATATTCGGCGGCTTCATCGTCACGCAGCGCATGCTGCAAATGTTCAAGAAAAAGAAATAGCGGGGGGACGCTAATATCATGACCGAAAATGCTTCCGCTTTTGCCTATCTGATTTCCAGTATCCTGTTCATCATGGCGCTGCGGGGTCTGTCGTCGCCGACATCGGCGCGCCAGGGCAATATGTTCGGCATCGCCGGCATGGTGATCGCCATCGCCACAACTCTGGCGAACCCCGAGGTCGTCGGCTACGGCTGGATTATCCTGGGCCTCCTTATTGGCGGCACCATCGGCACAGTCATCGCGCAGAAAATCCAGATGACTGCCCTGCCGCAACTTGTCGCAGCCTTCCACAGCCTGGTCGGCCTGGCCGCCGTCCTGGTAGCCAGCGCCGCCTTCCTGGCGCCGGAGGCCTATGGCATCGGCACGGCGGGCAATATTCCGGGTGGCAGCCTGATCGAGATGGGCCTGGGCACCGCCATTGGCGCGATCACCTTTACCGGCTCGATCATAGCCTTCGGCAAGCTGCAGGGGTTGATTACCGGCAAGCCATTGGTGTTTCCAGGCCAGCATTTCGTGAATCTGGCGCTTGGCGTCATATTGGTTGGCTTGATCGTCGCCTTTGCTAACGGCCAAAGCGGGTTCATTTTCTCGTTGATTGTCCTGTTCTCGCTGGTGCTTGGTTTCACGCTGATCCTCCCCATAGGTGGCGCCGACATGCCGGTGGTCATCTCGATGCTGAACAGCTATTCGGGCTGGGCCGCCTGTGGCATCGGTTTCACGCTGGGCAATTTCGCGCTGATCATCACCGGCGCGCTGGTCGGCTCGTCCGGCGCCATCCTCAGCTACATCATGTGCAAGGGCATGAACCGGTCGTTCCACAGCGTCATTCTGGGCGGCTTCGGCGGCGAGACCGATGCGGCGGCGGCCGGTGAGGACATGGGCGACCGGACCGTCAAATCCGGCAGCGCGGCCGACGCGGCCTTCATCATGGAGAACGCGTCCAGTGTCATCATCGTGCCCGGTTACGGCATGGCCGTCGCCCAGGCGCAGCATGCGCTGCGCGAAATGGGGGACCTGCTGAAGAACAAGGGTGTCAAGGTGCGCTACGCCATTCACCCTGTGGCGGGCCGCATGCCCGGCCATATGAACGTGCTGCTGGCCGAGGCCAATGTGCCCTATGACGAGGTGCTGGAACTGGACGAAATCAACCGCGATTTCCCCTCCACCGACATCGCCTTCGTGATTGGCGCCAACGACGTGACCAACCCGTCGGCCAAGACCGACACCACCAGTGCGATCTACGGCATGCCGATCCTGGACGTGGAACGGGCCGGCACGGTGCTGTTCATCAAGCGTTCGATGGCGTCCGGTTACGCCGGGGTCGAGAACCCGCTGTTTTTCCGCGACAACACCATGATGCTGTTCTCCGACGCCAAAAAGATGTGCGAGAATATCATCAAGGCGCTTGAATAGCGGCGCCAGACTCTTAGATCGGTTTTATCAAGCGGGGCCTTCGGGCTCCGCTTTTTTATGCGCGGGCGGGGCGTTTGCGGTGCGCGGCCTTTCGGCTGCGCTATTTCCGGGGGAAATATAAATACAATTTTATTCAATAAAACTTTCGATAAACCCTAAATAATAATCCGGAATTTTTTTG
The DNA here is from genome assembly GCA_015222795.1 of Pseudomonadota bacterium. GTDB lineage: Bacteria > Pseudomonadota > Alphaproteobacteria > UBA8366 > JADFVY01 > JADFVY01. The sequence goes on from JADFVY010000186.1 coordinate 4,396, forward strand.
GATTGGTCCGTTTATTAGTCGCGTGGTTAAATATTTATTAGGTGTCTGCCCGTATAGTCCGGGTCATAAGAACACATGATCGATCTCGGGAAACGGGACGGTCCGCGAAGGCCGGGGGTAGATTATTTTATTGTTGGTGGGGCCGCGGGTGGTCCCGAAAGGATTAAAATTATGAAACGCTTTATGTTCTCCCTGATCGGCGCCTCTTTCGTGGCGCTCATGGCCACCCCGGCTTCCAGCGCCGAAAATGTATGCGGCAAGCGCGACGAAATCGTATCGCGCCTCGAGAACGGTTATCAGGAATTCAATTCGGCCCTGGGCATGTCCACGAATGGCGGCCTGGTCGAACTTTACACCTCCGACCAGGGCACCTGGACGCTGATGCTCACCCAGCCCGACGGCGTAAGCTGCCTGATCGCGGCGGGCGAGAATTGGGAAACCATCAACGGTGCGAAGTCCGCGTCGCAGTCTTATTGACTTAACGGAATTATCGACCGGTTTTAACCGGGTTTATTTTATATCGATCAAGGGAGCGGCTCTGCCGCTCCCTTTATTTTTTTGGGCTGGACCGAGCGGCCTCGTCCTTCGAGACGGCGCTTCGCACCTCCTCAGGATGAGGCTCTAACGCTTGTACCCTTATGCTGAGGAGCCCCGAAGGGGCGTCTCGAAGTATGAGGTCGCGCCGAAGCCAGACACTATTCGCCGTGGATCGGCGCGTCCGGGTGGAAGGCGTGGAAGGCGAAGGCGAAATCGACGAAATAGGTGACGTCCTCCCAGCCCTCGCCGGTCTTGCGGCGAACCAGAACGTTCCCGACATCGGCGCCGTTGGCGATTATCGAGTCGCCCAGGGCCGAATTCTGGCCCGACGACCAGGTGATGACGACTCCATCCCCCAGTATAATCTCGCCCTTCTTCTCGACCAGATCCAGGCTCCAGGCTTGCGATCGGTCTTCCAACGAAACCACGCGCGACAGCGGGGCCACGCCCTCGGGCGCCGCGCCGTCATACAGAAAGGGGCTGGCGCTGGCGTCGTAACCGGCATAGGGATTGCGGCCATAGTTCCGCATGTTCGGATTATTGGGAATCAGGACCAGCCCCTCGGGCGCGCGTTCACGGAAATTGCGCCAGGATTCCAGCCGCGCCGGCAGAACCTTCAGCACCGTGCCGGTCAACTCCCCGATGATCGCCTCGCCCATGAACTGCTGCCACCAGCTTTCGGTCTGGCGGTCGTACATGATCAGGTCTGAATTGCGCAGCATGCCCGAGGTGCCAAAATCCAGAACCCGGCCATCGACTCGCCGGTCGAACACCATGGCGGCATTGCAGAGCGGGCAAAATGTCACCGCGACCGGTACGCCGCCGACGGTGTCGTTGGCTATTTCATGCCAGATCAGGATGCTGAGCGGATAGGCTTTCGCCTCGCCACCGATGACGACCCCGACCACCGGTTCAGTATCGGCCAGGCCGGTGATCTGGGACACGGGCAGGAACCTGGGATTGTCGATCGGCGGAATGCCGTCCCGGGGCGGCCCACCGGACATGATCTCATCCAGCGAAACCGACGCCTTCGAGAAATCGGTGTTCGGCCATTCCGCGCGCTTGTATTCCGGAAAGGCCAGCGCCGCGCCACCCGCCGCAACCGCCACCGTCAGCGCGACTATCAACCAGCGTAATCTGTTCATGGCTGGAAGTTTCCCCGGCTTTGGCGCTCCGGGCAAGTCACCTTCACGTTATGTTATACCAAGGCTCGCTGATAAAGACCCATTTGATGGGGCTCCGCGGTCCACCGGGTGCGTTGCGGCCCTTGACCGATGGGCACATCTCTCTGCGGACCGCGCCTGCCCGGCGGACCGCGGAGCCCCATCAAATGGGTCTTTATCAGCGAGCCTTGGTATAACAT
>JADFVY010000187.1 GCA_015222795.1 Pseudomonadota bacterium
AGCGCCCGTCCGGTCGCCCGGCTTTCGCGCACCGCGACCTCGGCCCCGGGAAAGGGCCGGCGAACGGTCTTCAGCTTCAACCCGGTGTAGTTCCTAACCTCGGCATAGCGCGGGTCGTCGGCGATCTCCAGATAGCCGATGGTGAAGGGCTCGCGCGCCACCGCGATTGCCGGCATCAGCGTCAACGCCATGAATATGAGGACCAGCCGGCGCATCAGTCGTCTATCAGGATGCCGTAAGGAACCAGCCCGACCGGGACCGATTTCAGAACCTTATGACTCTTCGTATCGATGATCGATATATCGTCGGACAGCCCGTTGGCGACGTAAAGCCTGCTTTCATCGCCGGTCAGGGCCAGCCCCCAGGGTCTCTTGCCGACCAGGATGTAGTCGATAATCTTGCGCGAATCCACATCGACCACGCCCACATGATTGGCCCGGCCCAGCGCCACATAGGCGGTCTTGCCGTCCTTCGTAATCACCAGGTCAACCGGCGTCACTTCCTCGCGCCGGAAGCCGGTGGGCAGGAACAGGATGTCCCAGACGACCTTGTTGGTAGCGGTGTCGATGATGTCGACTTCACCGGACAGTTCGCATGATACCCAGAGGAATTTCTCGTCGCGGGTCAGCGCAAAGCGCCGCGGTCTGGTACCGACGAAGATATCGGCCTTGACCTCCATGGTTTCGAAATCGATGACATGGACCAGATTATTGGCTTCCGAGGCGACATAGACGGTCTTGCCGTCGGCGGTGAACAGCACGCCTTCGGGTTCCTCGCCGATTTCGGCCACGCCCTCCACCTTGCCGGTGGCCACATTCACCTTGGTCGCCACCGAGTCCTCCTCGTTCGAAACGACCAGATACTCGCCGCTGGGGTGAAGGTCGAAGGTTTCCGGCTCTTCCATCTTGCGGATGCGGTGGACCAGTTTGGCGGTCGCCGTGTCGTATACCGCAATCACATTATCGTCCGCGCAGCCGACAAAGAATTGCGTGCGATCGAGATTGAAATGCATGCCGCGCGGCCGTGCGCAGGTCTCGAACTCGTCAATGACCTCGTTGGTCCGACCGTCGAGAACCGTGATCGTGCTACTTTTTTCGTTGCTGATATAGATCTTGCCCGAAGGTTCCGCCCCGGCGGCGGCGGCAAACGCCGTACCCGCCACCATGGCCGCGAAAAGCGCGAATATAGCCGTTTCTGCCGTGCGTCTCACAAATTTCGCCCCGCCTGTTTTTTCCGGTTTCGTTTCATTGCGCGCCAAACAATACCCATGGCCGGACAAAATGCAAGATGGCCCCGAGGGCTTGCGGCGGGGTTCTCACCCTTTTGTGCGGGAGTTTTCCTTTTAGGAAATTGACTATCCGTGTGCTGACGGGTAATAATCTTCTCAGGGGTTATGGTGAAAATTACCGGCGGTAGGTCCATATAATAAGAAAAATGGACCGCATGAACTGAAAATAATCGGTTCCAAAAGTAATCCATACCCTACAGGGGAACGGGGGCTTTCTCATTTTTTGTCCTCGTTCCGTCATCAGTTACCAGGAGGCCCCGAACCGGGGCCAGGGAGGAATAATGAGTATGTCAGTATGGAAAAAGGCGTTTGGCGGTGCCTTTGCAGTCGCCGGATTAGTTGCGGCGGGGGCCTTCTCGGCCAGCGCGCAGGAAGTAGAGGGCGGCACGCTCTTCGGAAATATGAAAACCGTCACGCAGGACATGATGGACCGCGCCGACAGCGACGGTAACAATTTCTTGCATACCAACGGCAACTACGAGCAGACGCGCTATTATCCGGCGCGTCAGATCAATACCAGCAATGTGAAAAATCTGCGTCCGGCCTGGATTTTCCAGACCGAGATCGTTGAATCCCAGGAAACCACGCCGATCGTCGTCGATGGCATCATGTACATCACGACATCGTTCAACCATGTCTATGCGCTCGACGCACGAACCGGCCAACAGATCTGGCATTACAAGCACAAGATGGGCCCGATCACGACCTATTGCTGCGGCCCGAACAACCGCGGCGTCGCCGCCTATGGCGACAAGGTTTTCATGGGCACATTGGATGCCAAACTGGTAGCGCTTGACGCCAAGACCGGCAAGCTGGTCTGGGAGACGCAAATTGCAGATCCCGAGCTGGGCTATTCCGAGACCATGGCGCCGACAGCTGTTAACGGCAAAATTTTGATCGGCACCAATGGCGGTGAATACGGCATCCGCGGCTTCGTAAAGGCCTACAATGCCGACGATGGCAAGCTGCTGTGGACCTTCAATACGACCGCCGAGGATTCGACGGGCGTGTGGGCGCTAAAAGACGCCACCGGGCGTGACATGAAGCGTGACATCGCGGCCGAAAAAGCGGCGCTGAAGAAACTTGGCGATCCGTATAAAACCCTCGGCGGCGGCGTTTGGCAGAACCCGGCCTACGACGAGGCCACCAACCGGCTCTACTTTGTTGCCGGTAATCCCTCGCCCGACCTGGACGGTTCGATCCGCCCAGGTGACAACCTGTATACCAACTCCCTGATCTCGGTCGATCTGGATACCGGCAAATACGCCTGCCATTTCCAGTATATCGCGCATGATGTTTGGGATCTGGATGCGGTCAGCCCGCCGATCCTGGTCGATGTTGCCGATGCGTCCGGCAAGATGGTTCCCGGCGTGCTGCATGGCGGCAAGACCGGTCATGTCTATATCCATAACCGGGACGACTGCTCGCTGATCCGCTTCTCCGAGGCCATGGTGCCGCAGGAGGACATGTGGACCCTGCCGACCAAAGATGGCGCGCGCATGCTGCCGGGCGCCAATGGCGGCGTCGAATGGTCGCCGATGACTGTCGATGAAGGCCTCGGCCTCGTCTATGCCATCAACCTGCATCAGCCGATGACCTATCACGTTGAAAGCTCGCCCTATCCCGACGGCAAGCTGTGGCTCGGCGGTGCGTTCAAGGTTGTCGAGTCCGAGGAGCAATGGGGCAACGTGACGGCTGTCGACTACAACACTGGCGACATCCGTTGGCAGGTCAAGACCCAGCACCCGATGATCGGTGGAATCATGGCCACGGCCGGCGGCCTCGTCTTCACGGGCGAAGGCAACGGCCTGTTCAAGGCCTACGATTCCGAAACCGGCAGCGTGCTCTGGAGCTTCCAGGCCGGCGCCGGCGTGAATGCGCCTCCCGCCTCCTACACCGTTGATGGCAAGCAGTACATTGTCGTCGGCGCTGGCGGTAACGTGCAGCTGAACTACAAGCGCGGCAACAACATCATCGCGTTTGCGCTGCCTGACTGATACAGGCGGATGAAGTAACGAC
>JADFVY010000188.1 GCA_015222795.1 Pseudomonadota bacterium
AGCCGAACAGCCAGGTCAGCACCGTCGACGCGGCGATGCCCGGCATGCTGCCGGTGGTCAATGAACGCTGCCTTGAACAGGCGGTGCGCACGGGGCTGGCGCTGGGGGCGAAAATCAATCTGCATTCGGTGTTCGCGCGGAAGAACTATTTTTATCCCGACCTGCCCCAGGGCTATCAGATCTCGCAATTCGAGGATCCGATCGTCGGCGAGGGCGAGGTGCTGGTGGATATGGAGGACGGCGCGACCAAGACCGTCGGCATCGAGCGGTTGCATCTGGAACAGGATGCCGGCAAGTCGCTGCACGACCAGAGCCCGACCCAGAGCTTTATCGACCTCAACCGTTCCGGCGTATCGCTGATGGAGATCGTCTCCAGGCCCGACATGCGCTCGGCCGAAGAAGCCTCGGCCTATGTCACGAAGGTGCGCTCCATCGTGCGCTATATCGGATCCTGCGACGGCAATATGCAGGAAGGTTCGCTGCGCTGCGACGCCAACGTGTCGGTGCGCAAGCCGGGCGACGAACTGGGCACGCGCTGCGAGATCAAGAACCTGAACTCCCTGCGCTTCATGCGCCAGGCCATCGAATTCGAGGCCGCGCGCCAGGTCGAAATTATCGAGGATGGCGGGACCATCAAACAGGAAACCCGCCTGTACGACTCGGCCAAGGGCGAGACGCGGGCCATGCGTTCCAAGGAAGAGGCGCATGATTACCGCTATTTCCCCGATCCGGACCTGCTGCCGATCAACCTGACACCGGAATTTGTCGAGGAACAGCGCGCCTTCCTGCCGGAACTGCCGGACGAGAAGAAGAACCGCTTCATCGCCGATTATGGCCTGTCGGTATACGATGCCGGCGTGCTGGTGGCCGAGCGCGATACCGCCGATTTCTTCGAGGCGGTGGCCAAGGGCCGCGATTCCAAGCAGGCCGCCAACTGGGTGATTTCGGAACTGTTCGGGCGGCTGAACAAGGCCGGCAAGGATATCAACGATTCGCCGGTTTCTTCCCATTCGCTGGGCGGTTTGATCGACCTGATCGCCGACGACACGATTTCCGGGTCGATCGCCAAGAAGGTGTTCGACGACATGTTCGAAACCGGCAAGGAAGCCGCCGTCATCGTCGAGGAACAGGGGCTGAAACAGGTCACCGACACCGGCGCCATCGAGGGCATTATCGACCAGGTACTGGCCGACAACCCGGACAAGCTGGCCCAATATCGCGAAGGCAAGGACAAGCTGTTCGGCTTCTTCGTCGGCCAGACCATGCGCGCGAGCCAGGGCAAGGCCAACCCCGGAATGGTCAACGATCTGCTGCGCAAGAAGCTGGACGGGTAGCTCGGCGCGACCTCATACTTCGAGACGCGGCTACGCCGCTCCTCAGCATGAGGCATCAACGCTTGCGCCCTCACCCTGAGGAGGCGCGGAGCGCCGTCTCGAAGGGCGAGGTCGCTCGGTGCCGACCCTTGCCCTTTCTCCTCGTTCCGTGATAGAGACCCGGCCCCATGCGGGCAACGGGCTCGCATGGGGTAACCATGACCTGGAGGTGTGCCATGAAACGCATCGATAATTACGACCATCAGCCTTGCTTTTGAGCGGACTAGCAAGCGCCGCAAGGGATTCCCGTCCGAAACGCATGTGAAGCGCGGTCATCGCGTCGTGCATGGCGATAAGGAGCTTATCGAAAAGCTCGGTCGCAACGATCCCTGCCCCTGTGGATCGGGACAGAGATTTCAAGCGCTGTTGCATGAAATCCGGACGCTATGACGGCGTCCTCCGGGACTACTACTTTCAGGGACTGAAGCCTGACCCGACGGGGCGCCTTCGCGCGCCCCGTTATCGGTTCCTTTACCGGGCCCGCGCTAACTTACCGTCCTGCATTGCCTGTCGCCGAAAAAGGAAGAGTCATGTCCGTAAAACCGATCGCGAACCCGCTTGTGGTCCTGGCCGCGCTGTCGTTGCTGCTGGCGGCTTGCGGTGGTGGGCCGAAGGTGGTGATTTCCGACGAGGGCAAGGTTCCGGGCGCCGGGCCGCGGGCCGAAATGGTGCGCCTGATTAACCTGCAACGCAGCAAGGCTGGCCTTGTCCCGTTCGAGGCCGATGGGAAACTGTCGAAGGCCGCAAATGCCCATGCCGTCGCCATGGCCGCCAATACTTGCGTCGATTTCGACTGCGGCGGAGTGAAAACCGAGGCGCGCCTCAGCAGCGCCGGTTATCGCGCCCAGGCCTCGCGGTTTTACGTCAGCGCCGGCAAGCCCGCGCCGGCGGACATGATCCGCGAAATGATGTCGGCGGATTGGGGTCGAGACATCGTTCTCAGCCCCACCTTCCGCCATGTCGCCGCCGGTTACGGCGAGAGCGATACGCTCTACCGGCATTACTGGGCCATCGGTTTCGCCGCGCCGGCCATCGAGAACATGGATGCGCTGGCCGACGAGGTGGTGCGGCTGGTCAATATCGAGCGCCAGAAGGAGGGCGCGGCGCCGCTGTCGATCAATAAGGAACTCAACAAGTCGGCCCGGTTCCACGCGAATTTCATGGCCGAACACGACTGTTTCGACCATCTTTGCCCGAATGAGCCCAATCTTGGGAAACGCGCCCGTGACGCGGGTTACGATTGGCGCGCGGTCGCCGAGAATATTGCCGCCGGCCAGGAGGACGCGGCCGAGGTCGTTGCCAGCTGGATGACCAGCCCGGGCCACCGCGCCAACATCCTGAACCCGGCTTACAAGCATATCGGCATCGGTTACGTACTGGTCGACCAGGACGGCGGCAAGGTGATCATGCGGCATTACTGGGTCCAGAATTTCGGCGCGCATTAGGCGGGACTCGCCAACCCCGCCGCCCATGTTATCCTGCCCCTGGTGATCCATGGCGCCAGGGAAGGGCGATAATGATAGACCTCTATACATGGCCGACGCCGAACGGCCATAAGATCCATATCATGCTGGAGGAAACCGGCCTGGACTACCGGGTGATCCCGGTGGATATCAACAAGGGAGACCAGTTCGAGCCCGACTTCCTGGCGATCAGCCCGAACAACAAGATGCCGGCGATGGTCGACCCCCAGGGCCCCGGCGGCGAGCCCTTCCCGCTGTTCGAATCCGGCGCCATCCTGATCTATCTGGCGGAAAAGACAGGGCAATTCCTGCCCACCGAGTCCCGCGCCCGCCATACGGTGCTGCAATGGCTGATGTTTCAGATGGGCGGCATCGGGCCGATGCTGGGGCAGGCGCATCATTTCCGCGTCTATGCCAGGGAGAAAATCCCCTACGCCATCGAGCGCTATACCAACGAGGCCACGCGCCTCTACCACGTGCTCGACCGCCGCCTGGAGGTGAGCGAATGGGTTGGCGGCCCGGACTATAGCATCGCCGACATGGCGACCTGGCCGTGGCTGCGCCGCCCCGAGCGACAGGGCCAGAATCTGGCGGATTTCCCCCATCTGGAGCGCTGGTGGAATGAGATGGTGGAGCGCCCGGCCGTGCAGCGCGCGCTGACCGTGCTGGCCGAACATCAGAGCGCCGTCGCGCCGACCGGCGAGGCCTGGGACAATCTGTTTGGCGCCGGCCAGTTCAACCGCGGCTGAAATCCTGCTATCTGCTTAAAAACCCCCGGTCTTAACCAATCCTTAGCCCAAAAGCCTTATGGTGGTGCCGGGTAAATCGTACGCGCAGGACCAGACGGAGAGACAGTGGCACAACAGAAGCAGGCGGTGGTCGGCGGCGTCATCACGGGCGCCTCGGCCGAAATGATCGAATATATGCGCCAGGACTTCCTCGATACGACCGGGGCAAGGCTGGCCGAGCTTGACCGCACCATCGTCGAGGGCGGCGACGTCGAGGCCATGCGCTATTTCGCCTTTGAGACCAAGGGCCAGGCCCGCAATTTCGGCATGACCCTGTTGAGCCTGATCGCTGCCCGGATGGAGGATTACCTCAACGCCATCGACCATATCACCGACTGGGCGGCGCCCGGAATTAGGGCCTTTTTCGACGCCTTGCAGAACGTGGTCAACGGCGGAATCGATCCCGACGCCGATCCCTCGATCGTGGTGCGCGGCCTTCCCGCCAGGCCCCGCGTGCTGGGCGTCGACGACAACGATACCCTGGATGTCGAGGTCATGCTGGTGATGGACCAGACCGCGGCCACCGGTATCGTCGAGCGCGAAATGCAGGCCTGCGGCTATCGCACCACGGTGGTCACCTCGCCCTTCGAGGCCTTTGAGGCGGCGGTGCTGACGCGCCCCGACATGGTCATCGTGGCGGCCGTGCTGGAGGGGCTGACCGGTGTCGATCTCGCCACCGCGCTGGCCACCATGCCCGAGACCCGCAACACGCCGGTCGCCCTGCTGACCAGCCTGGAAGACAACGAGGGCAACCTCAACCTGCTGCCCAAATCGGTCCCCGTCATCCACAAGGGCGAGCGCTTCGGCGACGATCTGGCCCGCGCCATGAGCCACCACTTCCTGCTCTGATTATTAGCCACTCGACGCCGGCCAGCGGGCTGGCGACGGGAGCGGGCGGCGGATCTTCGATCCGACGCCCATGGCGCTGGCCGGCCCCTTGCGACCACCCCCGACACGCACCCCGGAAAGATCAGAATTAGTTACATCCCGCCCGCCCAATTCCCCCCGGGCGCGCGCCGCCGCGCCGTGCCCGCCGGTTTTTATACAGATCGCACGTAGAACACCCCCATAAACAGGCAGGCGCGGTGTAGATACCGATAGAGATTGCCGGGTTGGATCGGGGTATTTTGAAGTAGCGGGAAGGTTATGCGGCGATCAGGGCGGCGCGCGCCGTGCCCGTCACTTGCCCGAAGAACCGGTCGCCGATAGCGGGACGGTTGGCCGGCGAGCGCGCTTGTGTTTGTTTATGCGCCCGTTCGGATGGC
>JADFVY010000189.1 GCA_015222795.1 Pseudomonadota bacterium
GATCCACGACTACCAGAACGGTGTTTTCAGCGCTCCGCGAGCAGACTGAAGGTGTCATGACGCCTGATACAGACCACTAGCCCCTATTCGGGCAGGCTTGAGGCTGACTGGGAATTGCTCTATGACCGGGAGTAGCTGGGAGACCTCATGACCGACCACAAGCCGTTGCCTGTTGGCGATCTGTTCCGCGCCTGTGATCCGGCGCGGTTCAAGTTCAAGAATACCGCGGAACTGGAACCGCTCGAGGAACTGATCGGCCAGGACCGCGCGGTCGAAGCCGTACAGTTCGGCATCGGTATTCGCCGTGACGGATACAACCTGTTCGCGGCCGGCCCCGCGGGCACCGGCAAGCACACGCTGATCGCCGAATTTCTGCAGCGTCAGGCCAAACGGGAGCCGGTTCCGGACGATCTGTGCTACGTCTATAACTTCGACGAGCCGCGCCGGCCGAAGGCGCTTCGCCTGCCCGCTGGCCGTGCCCAGCCGTTGGCCGCGGACATGGCGCGGCTGATCGAGGATCTGCGCGCCGCCATCCAGAGCGCCTTCGAGTCGGAAAACTACCGCAACCGCCGCGAGGCGCTGGCCCAGGAATTCAAGGAACGCCAGGAAGGCGCCTTCGAGGGCATCCAGCGAAAAGCCCGCGAGCGCAGCATCGCGCTGGTCCGCACGCCGGTCGGGCTGGCCCTGGCGCCTCTGCGCGAGGGCGAGGTTCTCAGCCCCGAGGAATTCGAGGCGCTGCCAGAGGCCGAGCGCGACAAGGCGAAGGGCGACCTGAAGGAACTGGAGGAACAGCTTCAGGCCACCCTGCGCCAGGCGCCGCGCTGGGAACGCGAACATCGCGACCGGGTGCGCGAGATCAATCGCGAAGTCACGCGGCTGGCGGTCGGACATCTGATCGAGGAAATCCGTAAAAAGCATGAGGATTTGCCGGAAATTCTGGCCTGGCTGGACGCCATCGAACGGGATGTCGTGGGCAAGGCGGAATCCCTGCTCGCCACGGAGCAGGCGCCTGGGACCGAGGGCGGGCAACCGGCCAACCCCCAGCCGCCGCGTGACGGCTTTTTTCGGCAATATACCGTGAATGTGATGGTTGCCCGCGATTCCGGCAGCGGCGCGCCGGTGATCTACGAGGATCACCCGATCCACGGCAATTTGCTGGGCCGCATCGAGCACCGCTCGGAATTCGGCACGCTGGTCACCGATTTTACACTGATCAAGGCGGGCGCTCTGCACCGCGCCAATGGCGGCTATCTGGTGCTGGACGCGCTGAAACTGCTGACCCAGCCCTATGCCTGGGAAGGGCTGAAACGCATTCTGCGCGCCGGCGAGGTGCAGATCGAATCCCTGGGCCAGAGCCTGAGCATCATCGACACGGTGTCGCTGGATCCTGAGCCGGTCCCGCTGGACATCAAGATCGTGCTGGTCGGCGAGCGCATGCTCTATTACCTGCTATGCGAACACGACCCGGATTTTAGCGAGTTATTCAAGGTTCAGGCCGATTTCGAGGAAGAAATGTTGCGCGAGGAGGTCAATGTCGACCTCTATGCGCGGCTGATCGGCACCATCGCCCGCAATGAGAACATGCGCCCCTTCGGTCCAGGCTCGGTGGGGCGGATCGTCGAGCGCGCCGCGCGCATCGCCGGCGATCGAGACAAACTGACCACCCATATGCGCAGCATTGCCGACCTGCTGCACGAATCCGATTACTGGGCCGGCGAGGCCGGGCGCGACGTCGTGACGGCGGAAGACGTGACAAAGGCCATCGACACCCATATCAGGCGGTCCGACCGGCTGCGCGAGAAGGTCCAGGAAACCATCGTCGAGGGCATTATGCTAATCGACAGCGAGGGAGCCAAGGCGGGACAGATCAACGGCCTGTCGGTGATGCAGATGGGCGGCTTCGCCTTCGGCCGGCCCAGCCGGATCACGGCGCGGACCAGCCTGGGGCGTGGCCGGGTGATCGATATCGAGCGCGAGGTGAAACTGGGCGGGCCGCTGCATTCCAAGGGGGTGCTGATCCTCTCGGGTTTCCTGGCCGACCGCTTCGGCCGCGACCGGCCGCTGGCGCTGGCCGCCAGCCTGGTGTTCGAGCAATCCTATGGCGGGGTGGACGGCGATAGCGCATCCTCGGCCGAACTCTACGCTCTGATGTCGGCGCTGTCGGGCGCGCCCATCCACCAGGGTTTCGCGGTCACCGGGTCAGTCAACCAGCGCGGCGAGGTTCAGGCGATCGGCGGCGCCAACGAGAAGATCGAGGGCTTCTTCGACGTCTGCAAGGCGCGCGGCCTGACCGGCAAGCAAGGCGTGCTGATTCCGGCCTCGAATACCCGCCACCTGATGCTGCGCGGGGACGTGGTCGAGGCCTGCCGCAAGGGCGAGTTCGCCATATACGCGGTCGAGAGCATCGACCAGGGCCTGGAAATCCTCACCGGCGTGTCGGCCGGTGTAGCGGATGGCGAGGGCAACTACCCCGAAGACTCGATCAACCGCCGCGTCGCCGACCGCCTTACGGACTTCGCCGAAAAAGCCCGTAAGATGGGCAGCGCGGGGGACGGGAAGGACGGCGGAAATAACGGCGACAAGAACAATCAGGAATGAGCCCCGCCGCCACAATTAACAAATACATTGTAATTTAAAGGACTCCGTGGTTGTATTCCGAAACGTGGCTTGGTGAAGGAGCCGCGAGGCAAAACTTGAGGGACGGAGAGTATCCATGAAGAAAGAACTTCTTGGTGGCGCGGCCATCGTTGGCGCGGTTGCGCTGGTGGGTGGCGTTGCGATAGCGGCGAGGCGCCGACGTGGAAGTTGACGGGAAACGCCAATTTCCAGTTCTACTATGTCGACCAGGATTTCAACACATCGGTAGATGCCTCGTCCTGGAGTAACAGCCCGGCGGATATCGGCTCGTGGGCGGTTTACGCAACGGATGGCAATCCGGGTTTGCAGGATCACGGCTGGTATTTCGGCGTGGACGAGGCGGAGCTTCAGCTCAACGTTTCCGGCGCGGCCGATAATGGCCTGAACTACGGCTTCAAGATCGAGCTCAACGCCAACACCACCGACAATGCGATGGCCGACGAAGTGCGGCTGCAGCTTTCCGGCGGTTGGGGCACCCTGCAATTGGGTGACGAGGACGGCGCCGAGGATGTGATGAACTATGGCGGCGAGAACCTGATGGGCGCGACCGGCGGGTTCGACGGCGATTACGACGATGTGCTGTTTCGTAATTTCGAGACCTATAACGGGGTGGAACAGATGGCCGCCCCATCCTATCCCACCATCGTGGGCGATACCTCCGATGCCACGAAAGTCAGCTACTTCTCGCCGCGCTTTTCGGGATTTCAGGTTGGCGCCAGCCTGACGCCGACCCCGCAGTCGGGAGACGGCTTCAAGTCCGACAAGGCATGGGAAAACCACATCGGCATCGGCGCCAACTACGACAATACCTTCGGGGATTTGAGAATTCGCGCCAGCGCGGTCTATTCGGGCGCTTCGAGCACCACGAGCCCGAATACCGATTTCCTGCTCAACGATATCTCGGCCTGGTCGGTCGGTGGTATCGTTAACTGGGGCGCTTTCGGGTTGGGGGCAAACTATACCGACAATGGCGATTCGGGCATGTGGGATTTGTCGAATGAGGGCAGAACGTCTGAATCTTCTTATTGGAATGTAGCGGCTTCCTTTGAAACTGGACCGCTTTATTTTTCGGCTGGATATATGTCGAGTGTCCGGGATTATTCAGGGACGGATCCATACTATGTAGCGGCTCCCGATTCGACCTTTGAGAACATTGCTCTCACGGTCGATTATACGATGGCGCCAGGTCTCGGCATCTACGCCGAAGTGGACCTGATATCCGACGAATTTATAGGCGGCGGTGCGGTTTGCGAAGATAACTGGGGAGGTATTAACTGTTCCAATGATGCCACGATACTCATCATGGGGGCGAATGTGAGCTTCTAGGTCATCTATTTCGGCATGCCTGCAAAAGGGTGGCGGGGCAACTCGCCGCCCTTTTTGCGTCAGAACGCCATGCGCAGGCCCAGGCTGAGTGTGCTGTCGGTGTAGTCGGCCTCGACCTTCGTGCCGCCGGCGCCGGCGAATTCCGGGCCGATAGCGCCGAACAGGCGGTATTCGACGGTCAGGTCCAGGCTTTGCCCCAGCGGCCAGGAAACTCCGCCCAGAATTTGCCAGGCGGGGACGATCACCGAATCGTCGGCCACGGGCGTCAGCCCGATATCGGGCACGTCCACTAC
>JADFVY010000190.1 GCA_015222795.1 Pseudomonadota bacterium
CAGAAATTCGTCGGGCAGGGGGCCGGCGGCGACGGGTGACGACCCGGTAAGCAGCGCGGCCAGAACAAGGGCCGCAACGCGCAGATCGTTCCATTTCCCGCATAACATTTAGTCAGGTCCTGTGTACTAAAAGATGAGATTCCCGAGTAAGATATATATAGATTAAACCTATATGATAGTTATGGCCAGTGTACTTCGGGAGGAAGGGACATCAAGATTGCGTCAACATTGCCCCCCGTCATCAGGCCAAACTTCGTGCCCCGGTCGTAAAGCAGGTTGAATTCCACATAACGCCCGCGCCTGACGAGTTGATGCTCGCGCTGTTCGGCCGTCCATTCCCGGTTCATGTGGCGGCGGACGATCTCGGGATAGACCTGCAGGAACGCCTTGCCCACATCCTGGGTGAAGGCGAAATCCGCCTGCCAGTCATTCTCCAGGTTATCGTAAAAAATCCCGCCAACCCCGCGCGGCTCGTTGCGGTGTTTCAGGAAAAAATACTCGTCGCACCATTTCTTGAATTTCGGATAGTAGGCCGGATCATGGGCGTCGCAGGCCGCCTTCAGCGCGCCGTGGAAACTGTTGGTGTCGGCCTCGTCGGGGACCATGGGCGTCAAATCGGCCCCGCCGCCAAACCACGCCCTGGTGGTCACGATATGCCTTGTGTTCATATGCACCGCCGGCACCAGCGGCGAGTGCATATGGGCGACCAGCGATATGCCGCTGGCCCAGAAACGGGGATCTTCTTTTGCGCCGGGGATCTGCTCCCGGAATTCCTCGGAAAATTCGCCCTGGACGGCGGAGATGTTGACGCCAACTTTTTCAAACACGCGCCCGCGCATTACCGACATCACGCCGCCGCCGCCCTTGCCTGAAGGGTCGGGTCGCTCCCAGGGCGTTTGTTCGAAACGGCCGGCCGGGCGATCCGACAAGGGGCCGGTCAGCTCGTCTTCCAACGCCTCGAAGGCGGCGCAAATCCGGTCGCGCAGTTCGGCGAACCAGGCGCGGGCGATTTCCTTGCGTTGTTCGGTGTCGGCGGGCTGTTGGGTATCAGTCATGTCTGTTCGTTTTCCTCGGGAAATCCGTTGGTCTGGCGCAAGGCCTCGCCCAGCACGATCGCCGCCGTCATCGCCACATTGATCGAGCGCATGCCGGCGGTCATGGGAATCCGGACCCGGGCGTCGGCGGCCTCGTGCACCTCGTCCGGCGCGCCGGCGCTTTCGCGACCCAGCAGCAGGCAGTCGTCGGCGCGGAAGGTGAAACGGGTATGGGGGACAGACCCCCCTGTCGTCAACAGAATCAGGCGCCCGCCCACGGCCGCGTGCCTTTCGCGAAAAGCATCCCACGACGAATGCCGCAGCGGGGCGACCCGGTCCAGGTAATCCATGCCCGCGCGGCGTAGATACTTGTCCGACCAGACAAATCCGCAAGGCTCGATAATGTCGACATTGACCCCCAGGCAGGCGGCCAGCCGAAGCATGGTGCCGGTATTTTGTGGAATATCAGGTTGGTAAAGAGCGAGGCGCATCGTCGCAGTTGCCGGGTTTTGGTTAAAAATAGCCGTCGCGGGCTTTGCTTTCGCGATCGATTTGCATTATACGATGCGCGGCGCGGCGGGAAAGTACTCAAACTGTTACGCCACGGAATATTTTTTTCGAACCGGCCGGCATTTCGCGGGCCATATGCCCATTGACGAGGATAGAAGCATGGCGGACGAGGTTCAGACGCCGGAATCTGACGACGAAGGCGCGCGCCGGCGCGAATTTTTGTATCTGGCGACCCTGGGCGTCGGCGCGGCTGGCGCGGCGGCTTTCGCATGGCCCCTGATCAACAGCATGAATCCGGCGGCCGATGTGCTGGCGCTGTCCAGCATCGAAGTCGATCTCAGCCCGATCGAGGAAGGCCAGAGCATTACCGTGAAATGGCGCGGCAAGCCGGTTTTCATCCGCCACCGCAGCGCCGACGAGATCGCGGCGGCCCGCGCGGACAACGATGCCGACCTGAAAGACCCACAGCCGGACGAAGACCGGGTCCAGCAGCCGAAATGGCTGATCATGGTCGGTGTCTGCACCCATCTGGGCTGCATCCCGCTGGGCCAGAAGTCAGGCGATCCGACCGGTGAGTTTGGCGGCTGGTTCTGCCCCTGTCATGGGTCGCATTACGACACTTCCGGCCGCATCCGCAAGGGCCCGGCGCCGGAGAATCTCAAGGTGCCGGCATACACCTTCCTCGACGACAACATCGTCCGCATCGGGTAAGGGAGCAAGAAAATGGCGACCAAGACTGAATTCAACAATCCCGTGATCCGCTGGGTGGACGAGCGTCTGCCCATTTTCAGCTATCTGGATCACGAGTATAACCAGTTCCCGATGCCGAAGAACCTGAATTACTGGTGGAACTTCGGCGCGCTGGCCTCCGTCGCGCTGGTGATGATGATCGTCACCGGCATCATGCTGGCCATGCAATATACGGCGCATGTGGACATGGCCTTCGAGAGCGTCGAGCGCATCATGCGCGACGTGAATTACGGCTGGCTGCTGCGCTATATTCATATGAACGGGGCGTCGATGTTTTTCATCGTCGTCTATATCCATCTGTTCCGCGGTCTTTATTACGGTTCCTACAAGAACCCGCGCGAATTGTTGTGGATGTTGGGCGTGGTTATCATCCTGCTGATGATGGCGACCTCCTTCCTGGGTTATGTGCTTCCCTGGGGCCAGATGAGCCTCTGGGGCGCTACCGTCATCACCAACATGTTTTCGGCCATTCCCCTCGTCGGCGACTGGATCGTGACCTGGCTGTGGGGCGGCTTCTCTGTCGACAACCCGACCCTCAACCGTTTCTACGCGCTGCATTACCTGATGCCCTTCATTCTGTTTGCGGTGGTCGGGCTGCATGTGGTGGCGGTGCATGTCACCGGTTCCAGCAATCCGACGGGCATCGAGGTACAGTCGCCGCGCGATACGGTCAGCTTCCATCCCTACTTTACCGCCAAGGATTCGGTGGGGCTGGTGGTGTTCCTGATCGTCTTCGCCACGCTGGTATTCTTTGCGCCGAATATTCTGGGCGAGCCCGATAACTACATCAAGGCTGACCCGTTGGTGACCCCGCCGCATATCGTGCCGGAATGGTATTTCCTGCCCTTCTACGCGATCCTGCGGGCGGTACCCGATAACTTCATCGGCGGATGGCTCACGAACTGGGCGGGCTTTACCTTCATATCCGCGAAGCTGGCCGGCGTCATCGCGATGTTTGCCGCCACCCTGGTGCTGTTCATCGTGCCCTGGCTGGACACATCGAAGGTGCGCAGCGCCCGTTATCGTCCGGTCTATAGATGGGTCTTCCTGGTGTTCCTGCTCGATTGCCTCTTTTTGGGATGGCTCGGCATGAAACCCGCGGAAGGCGATTTCATCATATTGGGGCAGCTGGGCACGGTGATCTATTTCGGATTTTTCTTTATCGCCATGCCGCTCCTGGGCTGGCTGGAAACACCGAAACCCCTGCCCACCAGTATCAGCGAACCCGTGCTGAAGG
>JADFVY010000191.1 GCA_015222795.1 Pseudomonadota bacterium
ATCCGGCCCGTCCGCCGCCAGGCCTAGCGATTCCTTGACCGCCGCGATCTCGTCGCGCCAGTCCGGGCCGAGCGGCGCATCGATATCCGCCAGCCGCTTGATCCATTTTTCCGGCTTTGCCCTGGCCGCCTTCAGATCGGTGCGCCACAGGCCCATGCCGCAGCCGATATCGTTGCCGACCAGGGCCGGGTAGATCGCACCCTCGGCCAGAACGGCCACGCCCACGGGATAACCGCGTCCGGGATGCAGGTCCGGCAGCCCGACCGCGCGCACAACATGCGCCATATTGGCGACGGTAATAAGTTGTTCGACCGCCCGGCCTTCGATCCAGGTACGGTCGTTCGCTATAAGCCGGACATGATCCGGCAAGACATGGGAATTGCCCATCCGCCTCTTCCAATGCAGTTGTCTGGAAAACTGTTTGAAGCAGTCCCGGCAGAGCTACCGGCGGGCGAAAATTCAGCCGCCGGCGCAGGCTGGGCTGCAAGCTGCGATAATGGTGCGCTCCCTGGTATTGGATAAGGCCGGCAGGCCGGAATTGCAACCCGGAACGGCCGCCAGCCTCGCAAAAAAAAGCGGGACGCCAAAGCGCCCCGCTAATTCATACCCGAAAAGCCGGATCTATTTCAGAAGGTTCGTCCAGATTCTGTCATAGAAACGGATAACCTCATCCTCGCAGGGCTCGACGAATTCCATCGACACTCCCTCCGGCGGGTTGACCTCGTAGGCGGTCTTCAGTGCGTCGTCGAGGAACGGCTCGGTGCCCATCACGCCCGCGGTATAGCGCGCGAAGTTGGTCAGGGCGGCGGCGTTCTCCGGCTCCATCATGAAGTTCATGAACTTCTTGGCGTTCTCCACGTTCTGCGCGCCCTTGAAGACCACAATGTTATCCATCCAGGCGGTCATGCCTTCCTTGGGATAGGAATATTTCAGCGTGGCTTTTTCTTCGCGCGCGCGCATCCCGAAGCCGTTCCAGATCATGCCGGCCGCGGCATCGCCGGAGACCAGCACTTCCTTGGCGCCGTCGGAATTGAAGCTCAACCAATGCTTCTTCGCGCCCTGCAACAGGGCGTTTACTTCCTTCAACTGCTCCGGATTACTGTTACAGCGCGGGTGGCCCAGATAACGCAAGCCCATGTTGATGACGTCGTTGACGTCCTTCAGCATGTTGATCTTGCCTGACAGTTCCGCCGGCGCCTCAAAGATGACCTTCAGCGTATCGATGTCGCCGCCGTAGATCGCGGTGTCGACCATGAAGCCGGTGGTGCCCCACTGGTAAGGCACGGAATATTCACGGCCCTTGTCGAAATACACATCGACGAATTTGGGGTCGATATGCTTGTAATTTTCCAGCTTGTTCGGCTGCACCTTCTCAAGCAGGCCTTCCTTGATCAGGATCGCAACCATGTAGTCGCCCGGCACGCCGACGTCGTAGCCGGTTACGCCCGCTTTCAGGCGCGCCAGCAACGCTTCGTTGGAGTCGTATGTGTCCATGGTGACTTCGACACCGTGCTCCTTGGAAAACTTATCGATAAGCTCCTGCGGCAGGTAGTCGAACCAGTTGTAGATGTTCAGTTTGCCCTCGGCCCGTGCGGGGCCGCTGACAGCCAGTGCGCCGGCAAAAAATGCCGCGGCGACGAGCGATGTAAGAAAACGCATGATAAATCCCACTCCCTAAATTGCGATTATGGATACCACCGGCCCCCCGAACCGGAAGCCGCTTCAGGATTGGGTTCTGGCCTGCCAGCGCCCAATCAGGAATGAAAGCGTAACAAAAAATATCGAGACCAGCAAAAGCATTGTTGAGATCGCGTTGATTTCCGGCGTCAATCCGGTGCGGACCAGCCCATAAATGGCCAGCGGCAGGGTCGTCGAGCCCGGGCCCGCCACAAAATTAGTGATGATAAAATCGTCCAGCGATATGATGAAGGCCAGCATGAAACCCGAAACGATGCCGGGAAACAGCATCGGCAGGACCACATGCACGAAAGACTGCCTGCCGTCGGCATACAGGTCGCGCGCGGCCTCCTCGTAATAGGGTTCGATGCCTTCCAGCCGCGCGTTGATCGGCAGATAGGCGAAGGGAATGCAGAACACCACATGGGCCAGCATGATGCTGCCCAGCCCCAACGGAATGCCCACCAGCACAAAGAACACCAGCGAGGCCACCGCCGAGACGATCTCGGGCACCATCAGGGGCAGGCTGATAACGGCGAAGGCGGCCTCCTGGCCACGATAGCGCCGCCCGCGCATGCCCAGCGCGGCGAAGGTGGCGATGGCGGTCGAAATTATCGCCGCCCATACGGCGACAAACAGCGAATTCATGGTGGCGCGCTGGATAAGGTCGTTGTTGAAGGCCTTGATATACCAATCAAGACTGAACCCGCCCCATACGGTGATCGAGCGGATCTCGTTGAAGGAATAAATCGCGATGACGATTATCGGCCCATAAAGGAAGATCAGCGTCGCCCAGGTGATCCCGCGGAATCCCGGATAACGCCTGACGTCATGCGCGGTAGATTTTTTCCTCATATCCCGTCCCGTCCTCACTGCATCCGCGCGGCCGACTTGCTCTGCCGACGCGCATAGAACATCAGCGTCACCAGAACGATGGTCATCAGAATCATCGCGGCCGCCGCCCCGAAGGGCCAGTTGCGCGATCCCTGGAACTGCAAGGCGATCAGGTTGCCGATCATCAGGTTCTTGCCGCCGCCCAGCAGGTCCGGCGCAATAAACGCCCCCAGGCTGGGAATGAAGACCAGCAGCGAACCCGCGACCACGCCGGGCGCGCAGAGCGGCAGGATAATCTTGACCAGGATCGTCCAACGGTCGGCGTAGAGATCGAAGGCCGCCTCGACCAGGCGGAAGTCGAATCGTTCGATGGTCGCATAGATCGGCAGCACCATGAAGGGCAGGTAGCTGTAAACCAGCCCGATCCCGACGCCAAAATTGGTGTAAGCGATGTGGATCGGCGTATCGATGATGCCCCAGGACATCAGAAAATGATTGAGCGGCCCGTTGTCGCGCACCAGGAACAGCATGGCGATGGTGCGGATCAGCAGATTGACCCAGTAAGGCACCGTGATCAGCAGCACCCACATGTTGCGCTGGGCCGCCGGCCGGGTGGCGATGAAATAAGCTGTCGGAAACCCGACCAGGAAACAGATCACTGTCGCGGTCACGGCCTGCATGAACGAGCGGAAGTAGATCCCCAGATAGGCGGTGGAGAAGGTCAGCGTCTCGTCGAAGAAATCCTTTTCGAACAGAAACTGGACATAGGCGTCGGTCGTCCATTCCCAGACTACCCCGCCATATGTGCCCGCCGTCAGGAAGGAATAGACCAGCACCATGAACAGCGGCGCCACCAGAAACCCGCCGATGATGAACAGCGCCGGCGACATCAGCGCGGCGCGCGCCTTCATGTTGTTGCGTTCCTTGCGGAGGGGCGGTGCGGTGGCGGTCATGCTTGAATCAATCCCGCAGCATCACGACCGAACCCGGGTCGAATTGCAGCGCCACCTTGTCGCCGACTTTCATCGGATTGGCGCGGACTTCCATGTTCTGCACCCGCACCAGCACGCTCTGCCCGTCGGGCAGGCCAACCAAATAATGCGTATCGGTGCCCTGGTAGACAGGCCGTTCGATCAGGCCCTCGGCCGCGTCGCCTTCACTCCCCGACGCGGCCAGCCGGATTCCCTCGGGCCGCACCGACAGGCTGACCTTGTCGCCGGCGCCGCAGCCCTCCATGGCCTCGGCCGTCACGGTGACGCCGCCCGCGGTCACGCATCGGGCCTGGCCGCCAGCGATGCTCTCCACCGTCACATCGAAGAAATTGGTTTCGCCGATGAAGTCGGCGACGAAATGATTTAGCGGCCGTTCATAGATTTCGCTCGGCGTGCCAACCTGCTGGACCTTGCCGTCCGACATCACCGCGATACGGTCCGACATGGTCAGCGCCTCCACCTGATCGTGGGTCACGAAGATGAAGGTGATGCCTGTTTCTTCCTGAAGCTGCTTCAGCTCCACCCGCATCTGCTGGCGCAGCTTCAGGTCCAGCGCCGACAGCGGCTCGTCCAGCAACAGCACCTTGGGCTCCGTCGCCAGCGCACGGGCCAGCGCCACGCGCTGCTGCTGGCCGCCGGAAAGCTGGGTCGGCCGCCGGTCGGCCAGATGGTCCATGTGGACCAGCG
>JADFVY010000192.1 GCA_015222795.1 Pseudomonadota bacterium
TGGCGCGCCCGATCAGCCGCCAGTCATCGTTGAGCTGCAAACCCAGCACATTGCGGGTGAAGTAAGTCGTCCGCTCGCCGTCGGTCGTGTCCTCGAAACGAGCTTCAATGGCGCTATACCATTTGACCTTCTTGTTGCCGTAACCGGCCGAGACGCCAGCCGCGGTGCGTTCAAGGTCGCCGTTCGGGGTCTCCACGACGCCCTTCTCGACACTGGCGCCCAAGGTCCAGCCCTCGGCCGGTTTATGCTCCACGCCATAGGCATGGGTGTAACCGGTGACGCCGTCGCCCTCATGGGTCATGCGCTCTTCGCCGTAAACCGAGGTCTCGTCGCTATAGCGGGTCTTGTTACCGACCACCAGGGCGCCGGCATCCTGGGCGCTGGTGGCGTTCGCGGCGCCGGTCCCCGTGGTGGTGCGGTCGCCATCCATCTGATAACCGAGATAGAATTGGCTGCGATCGCTATACTGATACTCCGCGCCCAGCCGGCCGCCGACGCCACCATCGCCGTCCGAGGCCTCGCCGGTTATCTTCAGATTCTCGGTGACCCGCAGGCTGCCGCCCGCGCCATAGCGGGTGTTGCGGCTGCGCTCGTCATCCTTGGCGGCGGTGCCCTGGCCGAAGACGCGCGCTTCCCAATCGCCATCGCCCTTGTATTTTACCTCGGCGCCGACATCGGTCCGCTTGCCGTCCTCGGCATCGACCGCGCCCTCGGGCGGGGTCTGGTCGTCATGTTTTGCGCCGACGCCGATCTCGACATGATCGCCGATTTTCTGGTTCACGCTCAATTCCGTCGTCCGGCTCTCGCGGCCACCATCCTCTATATGTTCGTTATGGCCGGCCTTGACGGCGGTGGTTTCGCCGATCGGCGCCTCGAACTCCACGCCCCACTGGTCGGTCAGGCGGGTTGTCAACTGGCCCGGCGCCGAGAAGCCGGCTTCCCGGCGCTGCACAAAGGCGGCCAGAGTGCCGTCCCATTCGCTGTCGGTAATCTCGGAGAACGCGACGGCGCCCTCTACCCGGTGGGCTCGCGCCTCGACATCAGGGGCAAGATCCTGCTCCAGCGGATCGAAGGTGAAACCGCCGTCGGCCGACCCGGCCGCGCCATAACCCGGCCCGGTCGTGCGGGCGGTCTGGCCTTTCAGGTAGGTGCCGGCATCGTAGCGCAAGGTCAAATCCGCGGCTTCAAGCTGCTGTTCGTTTTCGTCCGCGCCCTGGCGACTGCCTGTAACGCCGACCTGCACATGATCGCCAATCCATTGCGACGCACGCCCGCCGGCCGCAAATTCATCGTAATCGCCAAGGCCAGGCAGATATTCATAGCGCGCCACCAGGAACACCGGGTTGCCCGAAAGCGGCCCGGCCTGAACCAGATCGCTGTCGTCGGCGGTCGAGGGCAATGGATGGCTCAATATGATGCGCCCCTGGAACGGATCTATATCG
This sequence comes from Pseudomonadota bacterium, assembly GCA_015222795.1. Taxonomy (GTDB): domain Bacteria; phylum Pseudomonadota; class Alphaproteobacteria; order UBA8366; family JADFVY01; genus JADFVY01. The sequence continues at coordinate 1,443 of JADFVY010000192.1, forward strand.
TAATCCTCCAGCGCCCTCAGGTTATGCGCCTGCAACACGATCCCGGTATCCGCGTCGCGGATTTCCACACGCAGCATTTCCGAGCCCTGGACGATATCCATGCGCCGCAGGAAGTATAGCGAACCGCCGGTGCCGCGGAATTCGTCGCGGGCGGGCAGCGAGCCGGGTTCGGCCGCGAAGGCATCGATTTGTGTTTTGGCCTCGCCAAAGCTGGTCACGCCGTCAGTCTCGTAATGCAGCTTGGCGCCATAGACAGACCGGTCGATCCGGGCCAGGTCACCACCGTCGATGTGGGCCTGGGAGTTACCCCACATCACATACGACTTGCCGCGTTCCAGCCTGACATAGAACTTGCCGGAAGTCGGCGCGTCGTCGACCGTGGTGCTGTCGTCGCCATAAACCGGATAGTAACGATCGGGATCGATCCGCCGCAGCAGGCGCCGGGGATCCTTCTCGTCGAGTGTCCCGAACATATCCTCGACCGAGTCCTCGCCGGTATCCATGCTGGCGGTCAACAGCCACTCGCCCTTCATCTTGCCCTTCACATAGAAGGCCACGCGACCATCCACATAAACATCCTCGAATTCGCCGTCATTGGGCTCCATCTCGTCCGGGCCGTTATATTCCCGGGCGCCAACGGTCAGGTCGGCCATGGCCACATAGAACCATTCATTGAGTGGAATATTGACCCGCCGGCCATGCACTTCGCCCTGGCCGGCCGCGTCGCGAATTTCGACGGAAACATCGGTCTCGCCCACCGGCACGATTTCCTCGGCGGCGAACGCCCCTTCGTCATCGACCGGGACCTTGCGGCCCATGAAACGGACGGTCTGGCCGTCGCCTACGTTATCGCCGCTGACCGTAACCGTGCCACCAGTGACCAGGATCGAGCGCTTGGCGAGGCGGTTCACGCCGTAACCCGTCAGGCCCGGATTCGCCGGGTCGGGCTCTTCGCCATTGTGGCGCTGATTACCCACGCTCATGGGCATGGCGGCGGTCTCGTCATAACGCCCGTTGGCGTCATACACGCGCAGCAGGAAGCGCACGGACTCGCCGGCCCTGTCATCGGGAACCCAGACCGCGAGCCCATTGTCGTCGATCGGGATGACCGCCAGGGGCTTGCCGTCGGTGGAGCGATTCGCATGGAATATCCGCAGCTCCGCGCGCTCGATCCAGGCTGAATAGTTCCAATAGGCACGGAAGGTAACCGGCTTGCCGCGCGCCGCGCTCTCGGGCCAGGCCGTAACGTTGAGCGCCGGTTTGGCCTTCAGCCCGTCAAAGGTAAGCCTGATGCCGCTGTCTGCCAGCGCGACTGCTTCCATGAACGAAGCCTCGGCCGCCGCGTCGGCCTGGGCCAATGCGCGCGCAACCGCTTCGGCCTTGGCCGCGTCGTCGGCTTCCGCCGCCGCTTTCTCTGCTTCGGCTTCGGCTTCGGCTTCAACTTCGGCATCACCCAGGGCCAGCCCATCAGGCGCATCTTCATCCGAACCGCTGCCGGTGTCGGTCGCTGCATCGGTTACCGGAGTCTCGCCCTCGGCCGCCGCAACGCCGTTTACCGGCGCCTCGATAACCGAAACCCGACCGTCGCGGCCAGGCGCGACGCCGAA
>JADFVY010000193.1 GCA_015222795.1 Pseudomonadota bacterium
GCCAAGATCGCCGGCGAGAGCCTGTTCAACGACGGCGTCGGCGTGGTGGTCTTCACCATTCTGCTGGCGGTCGCGGTCAGCGCGGGCGCGAGCGGCGGGGAGGCGCTCGGCGCGGCCGACATGGCGGTGCTGTTCCTGCGCGAGACCGTGGGCGGCGCGCTGATCGGGCTGATCTTCGGCTATATCGCCTACCGCGCCATGCGCAGCATCGACGAGCATAATCTTGAGGTCTTGATCACGCTGGCCCTGGTGTTCCTGATCACCGCGCTGGCCCAGGCGGTTCATGCCTCGGCCCCGATCGCCGCGGTGGTCGCCGGGCTGCTGATCGGCAATCACGGCGCCCGATTCGCCATGAGCGAGAAGACCACCCTGCATGTGCAGACCTTCTGGTCGCTGATCGACGAAATCCTGAATTCGGTGCTGTTCCTGATCATCGGATTCGAGGTGCTGGCGCTGGCCCTGAACGGGCCGACCATGACCGCCGCCCTGCTGGCGATCCCGCTGGTGCTGGTGGCGCGGCTGGTTGCGGTGGCAACGCCGATGGGGCTGCTGCGGGTGCGCAAGAAGTTCACCACGGGGGCGGTGAGGGTGCTGACCTGGGGCGGCCTGCGCGGCGGCATCTCGGTGGCCCTGGCGCTGTCCCTGCCGGCCGGGGCCGAGAAGGACGCCATCCTGGTCATCACCTATGGCGTGGTGATTTTCTCGATCATCGTCCAGGGGCTGACCGTCGGCTGGGTGGTCAAGCGGGTGGTGCGGTAATCTTTCGGCCAGGCCGATAAGGAAGAATCACCACAGAGACACAGAGACACGGAGAGGCAGAGTCATGTTTTCCGTAACGGCGCGCGCCGGGCGGCGATTCAAGAATAAGGGGATATGGGGATAAGAGGGGGATGGAGGGGAGAAGCTCTCCAATGTCGAGAGAACTCCCCTCCATCTCCCTTTCTTATCTCCATATCCCCTTAAATTTAAAGCGCTACGCGCGGCAGGGTGCCGGACGGACTGGCGCGAATTCGGCAACAACTCCGTCTCTCCGTCTCGCTGTGTCTCTGTGGTGATTCTTCCAGCCACCATGTCCGGGTGCCCGGCGCAAAGGGGCGAAGCGGGTCGAATCCCTACCCGCCGCCCTTTTGGTAGGTGCGCCAGAAGCGGTCGAGCACGGCTTCGATCCCGGCCTTGTCGTAGCCGGTGAAGGTGAGACTGACCGGGGTCATCGGCAGGCGGAAACTGGCGATCCGGCGCTCGCCTTCCTCGCCGAGTTCTATGCATAGCGAGCGTTCGCCGTCGGCGACCTCGAACCGGTTCCCGGTTACCGCCATGTCCGCGCCGTCCACCGCCCTGGGCAGCAGCCGTATGAATTCCTTGTGGGTGTAGCCCATCTCCTTGCGGACAACATGCGCGTCCTGGCTCATTCCTCGCCTCCGTTTGATCGCGTTCGATCCTAATTTAACGCAATAATATCGATTTGATACGTCAGTCGCATTGAAACGCGGATAAAATAATTGTTACTATGGCTGACCGCGTGGCGAGCGCATCCGCGCCCGGCCATTCACGAAGGAGACCCGGCTTGCAGAAATCGTTACTGATGATTCCCAGCTTGTGCACCGGCTGTTCGCAATGCGAGCTGGCCTGTTCATACGCCAAGGAAAACGCTTTCAACGCGGCCAAGTCGCGGATCAAGATATTCGATTTTCCGGAAAAGAGCCGGCATGTGCCCTACACATGCACCCAGTGCGCCGAGGCCTGGTGCATGAAGGTCTGTCCGGTGGACGCGATTTCCGAGGACAAGAAGACAGGCGCCAAGATCGTTTCGGCCGAGATTTGCGTCGGCTGCAAGGTCTGCACCATCGCCTGTCCCTTCGGCACAATCAATTACCAGCAGGATACAGGCAAGGTGGTGAAATGCGATCTTTGCGGGGGCGATCCGGAATGTGTGAAAATTTGCCCGACTAATGCTATCCTGTATGTGAACGCGGACGCGACCGGTGACGCCCGGATGCGCGAGTGGGCGGCGAAATCCGATGAATCGTCGGATGTTTCGCCGAGCTGAATCAACAAGACAAGACCAAATCCATCAACGAGGCTTTAGTGGAGGAGACGTAATATGGGCTGGACTCAAAAAATTCTACGCGTGAACCTGACAGCGGGGACATGCGTAAGCGAGCCCCTGAACATGCAGTGGGCGAACGACTATCTGGGTCAGCGGGGGCTGGCGACCAAATACTTTATCGAGGAGACCGACCCCAAGGTCGATCCCCTGTCGCCGGACAACAAGATGATCTTCGCGACCGGCCCGCTGACCGGGACCGCCTCGCCGACCAGCGGACGCTGGTCCGTGATCTGCAAGGGCGCGCTGACCGGGGCCATCGCCTGTTCCAATTCCGGCGGCTTCTTTGGCGCCGAGATGAAGAACGCCGGCTGGGACATGATCATCTTCGAGGGCAAGTCGGCCAAGCCGGTTTACCTGACGGTCGAGAATGACAAGGCCGAGCTGCATGACGCAAGCGACCTTTGGGGCAAGTCCGTATGGGAGTGCGAAACCGAGCTGTTGAAGCGTCACGGCGAGGAAGGCCGCGTCGCCTCGATCGGCCAGGCCGGCGAGAACGGCTGCCTCTATGCCGCCATCGTCAACGACATGGACCGCGCGGCGGGCCGTTCAGGCGTCGGCACGGTGATGGGCTCGAAGAACCTGAAGGCAGTCTTCTCGCGCGGCACCGTCGGCGTGCAGGTCAAGGATCCTATGGCCTTCATGAAGGCCACCGCGGCGGCAAACAAGACGTTGGCGGAAAACCCGGTGACCGGCGAGGGTCTGCCGACCTTCGGCACCCAGGTCCTGATGGGCGTCATCAACGAGATTGGCGCGCTGCCGTCACATAACGCGTCAGAAGTTCAGTTCGACGGGGCCGCGAGTATCGGCGGCGAGGCCATGGCGGCCCCGCGCGAAACCGACGGCAAGGCCAACCTGGTATCGAACGCGGCCTGCTTCGGCTGTCCGATTTCGTGCCAGCGGCGCTCGCAGATGGACCCGAACCACTTCACGGTCAAGGATCGCGAGAAGTACCACATGGTCTCCGGCGGCCTGGAATACGAGGCGGCCTGGGCGCTGGGCGCGGCCACCGGCGTCAGCGATCTCGAAACCCTGACCTTCTGCAACTTCCTGTGCAACGAGTACGGCATGGACCCGATCACGTTGGGATCGACCATCGCCGCGGCGATGGAGCTCCAGAAAATCGGCGCCCTCACCGATTCGGACACCGGCGGCGTATCGCTGTCGTTCGATTCGCCGCAAGATCTCGCGAATATCTGCGAGATGACTGGCAAGAACGAGGGCTTCGGCAAGGAAATCGCCATGGGCTCCAAGCGCCTGTGCGAGAAATACGGCCATCCGGAACTGTCGATGACGGTCAAGGGCCAGGAATTCCCGGCCTACGATCCGCGCGGCATCCAGGGCATGGGCCTGACCTA
>JADFVY010000194.1 GCA_015222795.1 Pseudomonadota bacterium
GCGCCGGAAACCAGGTTTTCATAGATCTGGCTGCCCGGCAGGGAGACCGGCGAGGCGCCGACCTTGGCCATGACGTCGCCGCCAAGGCCCGGGATACGCATCTTCAGGCCCTTCAGATCGTCAGCCGATTCGATTTCCTTGTTGAACCAGCCGCCCATCTGGACGCCGGTATTGCCACAGGGAAATGCCTTCAGGCCGAATTCGCCGGCGAGTTCGTCCCAGAGCTGCTGGCCGCCCATGAAGTTTACCCAGGCGCTCATCTCGGTATAGGTCAGGCCGAACGGCACGGACGTAAAGAAGGCCCAGCCCGGATGCTTGCCTTTCCAGTAGTAGTCGGCCGAGTTGTAGGCCTGCGCGTTGCCCGAGGCGACCTCATCGAACACGTCGAAGCCGCCGACGCGCTCACCGGAAGCGAAATATTTGGTGGTGATCCGGCCCTCGGTCATGTCGGTGATGCGCTGTGCGAGACGCTGGGCGCTGATGCCGAGACCGGGGAAATCGCGCGGCCAACTGGAAACGATAACCATTTCCTTGCGACCCTGGGAGATTGCCGGGGCGGCGAGGGTGCTGGCGGCGGCGGTTACGGCGGTTGCCACGCCTGCCTTTTTGATGAATGAACGACGATCCATAGATTCCTCCTCATTGGTGTTTTGTAACTGGGTTTGCTGGAATAACTGATTTCCACCCACCCGCGATACCGGCGCCGACAATGGGCGAAGCCATTAAGCCGTTCCGGCCCGAAGGCGGGTGATTCAGGATTTAATTTTGCTGTTCGACGATCCGTAACTTCCTGTCCCTGTAACTTCGATTGTTTTTATGCTTACGAAGGTATGCACATGGCGCACGATCCTCCGAAACCAATTGATTATTATCGGGCGATAACCGCTTTGTCTATAGCGCGTCGGTTTCAATCGAATAGACGCCGCTTTCGATAGTCCGGCGTAGACGCCCCAAAATATTCCGCGTCCATTCCCGATCCCGCCCGTCGCGCGGCCGGTCTAGTATCAGGTCGGCGGCAATTGCGGCCGGCCTGCCGGACATAATCAGGATACGGTCCGCCATGGCCGCCGCTTCGGCAAGGTTATGGGTCACCATCAGCACCGCTGGGCGGGTATTGCGCCAAAGGTTCAGCGTCAGTTCGCGGAGTTGGTCGGCGGCGGCTTCGTCCAGCGAGACGAAGGGCTCGTCCATCAGCAAGATTGCCGGCTTTACCGCCATCGCCCGCGCCAGACCCACGCGGCGCGCCATCCCCATGGACAATGTACCCGGGAATGCGCCTTCGTATCCTTCAAGGCCAACCATCGCCAGGGCCGCCGCCGCTTCCGCGCCAAGGCCCGCGGGCTCCGCCGCCAGACGGATGTTGTCGAGCAGACTTCGCCAGGGCAGCAGCCGGGGCTCCTGAAACACATAGGCCAGGCGTTCGGCTCCTTCGACATCTCCGCGCCAGTCGCCGTCCAGGCCGGCCAGGATGCGCAGCAGGGTCGTTTTGCCGCAGCCCGAGGGGCCGGTCAGCACGGTGAACGAGCCTGGTTCGAGGGTGAGCGAGATATCCTTCAGGATTTCGTCGCCACCAAAGGATTTGCTTTCGATTTCCACCCGCATCAGGCCCGCCTCCAGCGCGAGGCATGGCGCTCCCAGGGCTGCAGGATGCCCAGCTCCACCACCTGCATGACCAGGATGAAGGCGATGGCGTAGACGAAGATCCGGCCGATATCGAACAGTTGGAAATACAGATGGATCTGGAATCCAACACCGTTGCTCCGCCCCAGCAGTTCGACGACCAGCACGATCTTCCAGATCAGCGCGATGCCGGATCGCGCGGCCGCCGCGGTGAAGGGCGCCAGTTGCGGCAGGATGACATGACGCAGCGTGGCGGCCGGCCCAAACCGATACAGGCGGGCCATCTCGGCCAGCTCCCTGTCCAGCGCACGCGCACCCTCGCGCAGGGTTACCGCCACGTTGGGGATCTTGTTGACGGCGACGGCGGCGACAGCGGCGGCCTCCGTCAGCCCGAACCACAAATAGCAGAGCACGATGGTCACCAGGGCAGGAACATTCAATGCCACGATCAGCCAGGGATCGAAGGCCCGGTTGGCCCTGCCGGACAGGCCCAGCGCGATGCCGATGGCGGCGCCGATGGCCATGGCGAGGATGAAGGCCGCCAGCACGCGTGCCAGCGTGGCGCCGAGATGGAACAGCAGTTCGCCACTGCGCCATTCTTCACCGGCCAATGCCAGGACCGTCAGCGGCGGCGGCAGCAGTTCGGCGGACATAAACGCCGACAACACCGCCCATATAAGGACAAGTGCCAGCAGGGAAAGGGGAACGGTGACCAGGCCGGAACCGGCCCAGCCCCCCTTGCCGCGTTGCTTTGTTTCCAGCTCCATCCGGCGCGTCAGTTCAGAAAAAACAGTTCAGGCTCCACCGTCGTGGCCTTGCCGACCAGCTTCTCGCCGCCCAACGCCGCCAGAACGGCGAACATCGCCTTTGCACTCTCCATATCCATTTTGCCACCGCCGGGAATGCCGGCGCGGAATCCGTCCCTCAGCGCGGCGAAGGTCGCATCGTCCTTCGCCTTCATTTTAGGCCGCAGGCGGGCCCATTCGGCATCCGAATCGCGCAGGATATCCTTGGCCTGCCTGGACGCCCGCGCCAACCCCGAAGCCAGCGCCGGATTATTCTTCGCCCAGCCGCCGCGGAACGCGTAGCCCAGCAGCGGCGTTTCGGGATTCAGGCCCAGTTCGGCGGCTGCATCGGCCACATCGACGATTCGCCGCATGCCCCTGGCCTCCATCTTCGCCAGGAAATGCCAGAAACTGATTACCGCATCCAGTTCGCCCGACAGCCCTTTCTGGAACAACAGCGGCGGTGCGCCGAACACCGGCTCGGCCTCCCTGGCCAGGTCAATTCCGTGGCGCTTTTTCACCAGCGCCTGGATCAGTATCCAGCTCTTGTCCACGGGGCCGCCGGCGATGCCGATCTTTTTCCCCTTCAAATCCGCGAGCGATCGGATCGGTGAATCGGCGGCCACCACCATGCCGCCGACCGACCGCGAGTAGGGGATCAGCCGGAAATCCCGACCCTCGGCCCGCTGGCGCGCGACCCAGACCCAGTCGGTGACGATCATGTCCGCCTCGCGGCCCTGGAACATGATGGTCGAGGCCTGCTTGTTGGCGACCGGCATGACCTCCAGGGTAAAGCCGTTAGCCTTGTCGAGCCCGTGATGCTTGATGACATCCAGCTCCCAGTTGACGGTGCCGAATTTCAGCACCGCGATGCGCAAAACCGGTTCCCCGGCCTGCGCCGCCCGGGCCGTTAACGTGAAAGCCAGTGCGGCGATCGCGGTCAGTCTGATGATGTTGGCGAACATGTTTTCCTCCCAAGCTCACGGCAATATGGACTTTTGCCTTTATCGGGCCAAGGCCCAACCGTCAGCGGGTTCTGGTATAACGGTGATGGTGGACAGAACGCAATGTTGCCGCGCCCGTCGATTGCGGTATAAAGCGGACCGGATCGGAGAGGAGTTCGAATTCATGAAGATTGTCGCCTTTGAGCGCAATGGCGCGCCCGGTGTCGGCGTGCTGTCCGAAGACGGGGCCAGCGTCAGCCCCTTCGACTTGTCCGCCGGGGAAGCCGCCGGCGGCGTGCAAATTCTGGCTGATCTGGCGGCCGAGGGGAAACCGGCGCCGGCGACCGGCGATGCGATCTCCATGGAGGGGCTGAAGCCGCGCGCGCCGATGCCGCGTCCCAAGCGCAATATCTTCTGTGTCGGCAAGAACTATTACGACCACGCCCACGAATTCGCCAACAGCGGCTTCGACTCCAGTGCGACAGCCGGCGCGGTGCCCAAGGCGCCGATTATTTTCTCCAAGGTGCCCGAGACCGTGATCGCTCATGGCGAGCCGATCCTGCAGGACCCGGCCGTCAGCATCGCCACCGATTACGAGGTCGAACTGGGCGTCATCATCGGCAAGGGCGGGCGCGGGATCGCAAAAGAAAACGCGCTCGATCATGTCTGGGGTTACACCATCATCAATGACGCCACGGCGCGCGATCTCCAGGGGCTTCATAGCCAGTGGCTGATCGGCAAGTCGCAGGACACGTTCTGCCCGATGGGCCCCGTCGCGGTGACGGCCGACGAATTCAATCTCGACGACGCCTTCGTGCGCACCTGGATCAATGGCGAGATGCGTCAGGATTCGAATACCAGCCTGCTGATCTTCGACGTGCCGACGACGATCGCCACGCTGGCCGCCGGCATCACGCTGATCCCCGGCGATGTCATCGCCACCGGCACCCCGGCCGGCGTCGGCATCGGTTTCAAGCCACCGAAATATCTTGTCCCCGGCGACGTGGTACGCATGGAGATCGAGGGCATCGGCGTGCTGGAAAACGAAGTCCGGACGCACGGCGGCTGAAACGGCGGGAATATGCGCGAAGCCTTCGACATATTCACGATCCTGCTGCTGCTGTTTGGCGGGCTGGCGTTCTGGCCAATGGTCCGCTTCGGCGCGGGCCTGACGGGCGGCGCGAGCGACTTGCTGAAATGGCAGTTTTACACCCATATCATGTTGCTGGCCGGCTCGTTCGTGCTGGTCCAGTATTATTACGCCATCGAACACCCGGACCGGGAGGCTACGCAAATCCTGCCCTACGCCATCGGCGCCCTTTCCTGGGCGGCGGCGCTGGTTATCCTGTTTGGAACCGGCCTGTGGCGGCGCATCGGCGATAATTCCGGCGATCCCGACTGACGGAGAGACATCATGTTCAAAATCCTCGGCATCGACCATATCGTGCTGCGAGTCGCGGACCTCGACCGCATGCTCGCCTTCTATTGCGAGGCCTTGGGCTGCGTCGTGGAACGGCGCGAGAACAAGATCGGCCTGATCCAGTTGCGCGCCGGTTCCGCGCTGATCGACCTCGTCCCCGTCGATAGCGAACTCGGCCGCCCTGGCGGCGCCGCGCCGGGCGACGAGGGCCGCAATCTCGACCATTTCTGCCTGCGCATCGAGCCCTTCGAAGAAGACGCCATCCGCGCCCGCCTGGCCCGCCACGGTATCGACGCCGGCCCGTTGAAATCCCGCTACGGCGCCGAGGGCGTCGGCCCGTCGATCTATATCGAGGACCCCGAGGGCAACGTCGTCGAACTCAAGGGGCCGGGGGCGGGACGCTTGGGTTAAATCTGGGCGTCAGCTCGAATAGCGGCCGGCAATACTGGCCTGGTAATCGTCCAGTTCACGCCGGGCCTCGTTTAGTTCGGCCTCCAGCTGGGGGATCGAACGGTTCAGATCGACCTTTTCCTGGGTGAGTTGCTTGATTTCGACGCCCAGATTGATCCGGCCCTCCATGGACGTACCCGGCGAAATCATGGCAGTGGATTTGTCGGCGATGGTCCGTTCCAGGCTGTTGGCGCGCTTTTTGGCCTGGCTCAACCGGTTCTCGGCCTTGTCGACGGCGGCGCGGCGCTCGCGCAGGCCGGCGCCGTCCTTGTGGGCATCCAGGAACGGGCGCTCCAGATCCGGCGGGCAGACATTGGCGTATCTGTTTCCACCCACGCCGAGGCGATATCCGTTTTGCGGCCTGCAGTAGTCCACCAAACCATCGTCGCGGCCATCGAGATAATCCCCGATATTGGCCGTAACCCCGTACGGGGCGCATTCCCTGCGATATTTACCGAACTGATCGGCGCGCAACCCTTTCACGCCGTCCTCAAACCCCAGCGCCCACCAGTCGGTGGCTTGACAGGCCGCAGTTTGGCGTTGATCCCTTCGGTTCCGTTCTTCCTCGCTTTCACCGCATCCGGCGAGAATAAGTACGGTTAGCATAAGCGTAAGTATCTTCATGGAGTCGCCCTTCTTCATCCGGCTGGAGTGTAGGGTTCCGCCGTTTAAAAAGGCTTAATGCCGTGTGTCCGGCTACCGGAGTGGGTAGTCTGGAACCAATGAGGCCGGTCTTGACCCACGTCAGTGCGCCAGCCTCCAATCCGTGGGAGGATAGTCTTCATGGAAATCCGCTTTCATGGCGCGGCGGGGGAGGTTACGGGCTCCTGCCATCTGGTTGAGGTCGGCGGCCGGCGCATTCTGCTGGATTGCGGGCTGATCCAGGGCGACCGGCGCGCCGAGGAGCGTAACCGCGCGCCGTTCCCCTTCGACCCGAAAAGCATCGACGCGGTGGTGCTGAGCCATGCCCATATCGACCATTCCGGCCGCATCCCGTTTCTGATCCGCTCCGGTTTTACCGGGCCGGTTTACACCCATCATGCGTCCAAGGATCTCTGCCGCATCATGCTGAAGGATTCCGGCTATCTGGCCGAGCGCGACGCCGAGTGGGAAAACCGGAAACGCCAGCGCAAGGGGCTGAAACCGGTGCAACCTCTGTACACGGTGAGCGACGCCGTCGACGCCATGAAACGCTTCCGCGGCCTGGCCTACGGCAAGCGCAAGAAAATACTGCCCGGCATCACGGTCCGCCTTTCCGACGCCGGCCATATCCTGGGCTCCTCGATCGTCGAGCTGTGGCTGGAGGAGGCCGGCGCGCGCCGCAAGATCGTGTTCAGCGGCGATCTGGGCCAGAAGGATGCGCCGATCCTGCGCGACCCGACCCCCGTCGCCGAGGCCGATCTGGTCATCATGGAGAGCACCTACGGCGACCGCCTGCATCGCGGCCGCGAGGACACACGGGCCGAGATCGAGGCGGTCATCGCGCAAACGCGAGGCGCCCGGGGCAATATCCTGATCCCGGCCTTCGCGGTGGGGCGCACGCAGGAAATTCTCTACGACTTCACGCGTAATTACGACGCCTGGGGCATGGGCGATTGGCGGATATTTCTGGACAGTCCCATGGCGATCCAGGCAACGGAAGTCTATCTGCGCCACGGCGACCTTTATGACCGCGAGGCCGCGGCCCTGTGGGCCAAAAACAGCCACGCGCCATTGCTGCCCAACCTCACCCTGTCGCGCACCAGCCGTCAGTCGATGCAGCTCAACCGGGTGCGATCCGGCGCCATCATCATCGCCGGCAGCGGCATGTGCAACGGCGGGCGCATCCGCCATCACCTGAAGCATAATATCTGGCGGAATAATTGCCATGTGGTGATCGTCGGGTTTCAGGCCCGCGGCACGCTGGGGCGTTCGCTGGTGGACGGCGCCAGGCATATCCGCCTGTGGGGCGAGACCATCAAGGTCGAGGCGCAAATCCACACCATCGGCGGCCTCTCGGCCCATGCCGATCAAGCCGGACTGATGGACTGGTACGGCCATTTCCAGCACCGCCCGCCGCTCATGCTGGTCCATGGCGAGCCAGAGGCCAGCGCGGCATTGGCGGCAAAGCTGGGCCACCCGACGAACCCGCGCATCGCCGGGCCGGGCGAGCGGCTCGATTTGATCCGAATGTCCGGGTTTTGAGGCTTTATTAATTGTGCCCAGGTTCTTCTGCAATTTGGTGTTTATGGCATCCGGTGTTTGACGGCCGGGCGTGCCCCGCTGTTTTCTCGGGACAGAAACGTTTTCGAAGAATCGCTACCCACCACCACCCGGTCAGATCAGGAAAGCAGAGCGCTCATCGTATCCTCGCGGCAAAACGGATCGCGAGTCCTCAGCGAAGCCTTGATCTCTCTGCATCCAAACCGCAGCCAGAATGCCAGAGGATGGCCCGGCGAAAATAGAATACCTCGCCTCGGCGAAGCATATGCGCGGGCAGGTCAGCCTCCGCGCTGTACCAGATTGCTGTACCAGTACGGAGGGACGACAGTTTCGGGTCTGAAATTACCCTGATAAATTGGGAGTTTAGAGAGAAATTGGCGTCCCCTAGGGGA
>JADFVY010000195.1 GCA_015222795.1 Pseudomonadota bacterium
CCGGCCAGCGCCAGCAGCGGGTCGAGCGAGCTATCCACGCAAGGCGAATTTTCACGAATATAGGCCAGCAGCGCGCGCTCGTTCCTGTCCAGCACGCCATCGGCCTTGATCTGATCCAGCAGCCATTTCGCCTCGGGGCCATCGATAGCGGCCTGAATGAGCGCCGAATCCTCCTGCGATTCCAGGGTTCGGGCGCCGAAGATGCCGGCCGCCTCGCCGCCGCGCAGCAGTGCGTTGTCGATGGTCTCGATCAGGTCGCCGGCCTGGGTTTGCCGTTCCCAGGCGGCCTTCATCCTGGCGCATTGTTCGGTCGTGGTCACCGACGGTGTCGCAGAGGGGTACATCAGATGGCTGGCGATGGCATTGACGAACAGCGGCTCCCAGCCCGGGTCGTTATCGCTGCCCGATGTGGCGTTGTTCATGGCGAACAGCAGTTCGGCTTCCGGGCGGCTGACCATAATGCCGCCATTTGCCGAGGGGGCGTAGATCGCCTTGCGCAGAATTTCGACATCGACCGCGTCGATGACGTTGGGCCGGCGCCCCAGGCCGTAAGCCGGGTTCGGCTGGCCAGTGACGCTCTCCCAGACCACCTTGAGCACCAGATGGCCGACACCCGCCGCGCAGGCATGCGCCCAACTGACGATATTCAGGAGGAGCTCAAGCTCGGTCTCGCCCGAAATTCGGCCGTCGGCCAGCAGGTTGGGGATCAGATGGTTGGCCTGCTCCTCGCTGACGCTGCCGGCGGGCTCGGTCCGCCAGATATAATATTCGGTCAGCCAGTCGACATAGGCCTGGTTCCAGGACGGGTCCCTGTCCGAGCTGTCGCGGTCCAGGCGATAGACGATTTCCGCCTCGCCCTGGCTGGTGATTCCATCGGGAAATCCCTTTTCCTCCAGCGCCTTTACGTCGGCGGCGGTAATCTTTCCCGCGCTCATCACCGCCGTGATGGTCTGCATGTCGGCCATAACTGTTTCTCCCCTCGGATCGGCGATGCCGTTTGCCACGAGGTTATTATGGCAAACCCTCCTTAATTGTGCGTTTACGCGGGCGCGTAAAAAAAGGCCGGGAGTCTTGCGATCCCCGGCCCCGTTCGTCGTCGCGCCGGCTGTTTAGCGCAGCCCCGCCACCGCGAATATCGGCGCCAGCGCGGGATGAGGGCCGTCCAGCTTGTCGTACAGGAAGGCCAGCAGTGAACGCTCGTTACGGCCAATCTTGCCGTCCTCGCGAATTTGGCCCAGAAGCCATTGGGCTTCATCACCGTCGATGCCATCCCTTGTTCCGGCCTTTGGCGCCAGCAGATGCCCGCCTACCGCCTGAACGAAAAGGTCGCGCCAGGTGATGTCGTTTTCCGCCTGGTCCGTCTCGCGCTCCAGCGCAAACAAAAGCTCGGCCTCGGCCCGGCTGACCGCGTGATTGTCGTCACTGGCCGCCGCGTGGACTGCCTTACGCAGAATTTCCACATCCTCGACGGTAATCACTTTCGGGCGACGATCCTTGCCGTAAGCGGCCTTCGCGGGGTCCATAACACTGTCCCACACCGCCTTTAGCACCAGAAAACCCAGATCGGGCGGGCAGGATTGCGCACGCTCGATCACCCTGATCGCCAGCGCCAGCTCGGTTCCGCCGGCCACCTTGCCGTCCGCCAGGATATTGCGGATCAGATGCTGCGTCTGGTCGTCGTCCAGCGCGCCGGCGGGCTCGGTATTGAAGATATAATATTCGGCCAGTGCTTCAACGAAAAAGCCATTCCAGCTCTCGTCCTTCGCGGCGCAATCGAGGTCCATCCGGAACAGTATTTCTGCCTCGGGAGCCTCGCGCACGCCATCGGCGAAGATTTCATGCCGCAGGCGAATTACATCCTGTGCGGTAATTTCACCACGCACCAGCATTTCATTCGCGCTCAACATCTTGCCCATTATTACCC
>JADFVY010000196.1 GCA_015222795.1 Pseudomonadota bacterium
CCGCAGCATCTCCGCTACCTTGCCCACGCGGGCCTTGATTTCCTCGCGCGGCAGCCGCGCCACATTTAGCGGCGAGGCGATATTCTCGAACACGGAAAAATTCGGGTAGTTGATGAATTGCTGATGCACCATCGAGACATTGCGCTTCTGCACCGGAACGTTGGTCACGTTCTTGCCGTCGAACCAGATCTCGCCGGCGGCGGGCCGCTCCAGCCCGGCCATAAGCTGCATCAGGGAGGTTTTGCCCGACAGGGTGGTGCCCAGCAGGATGTTGAATCCGTCATTCCTGAGCTTAAGGTTGGTCTCGTATATATGCGTCTCGGCGCCCGCGCGCTTGACGATATTTCTGAGCTCGAGAGTCACAATTGCGTTTCCCGGTGAGGCCTGCCTGCAAACCTGTTTGTAACGTTATGCTTTGTTTTCGCCGTTTTGAAGGAAACCGGCACAAATGTTTAAAGAGGGAGCTTCCGGGGCCGCATAAAGCGGGCCCCGGAATTCCCGGTAGTCAGACTGTATCGCCGGTTTATTGATTCCAGCGTTTCACCAGTTCGTCGTAAGCGATGGTCTCGCCCTGGGGTTTCTCGTTGGACAGTTTGGCCTTCGGGGAACCCGGCTTGTTGAGCCATTCTTTTGGATCCACCTCGGGATTGAGGCGCGGACCGCAGCCACCGTAAATATTGGCCTTCTCGTCGGCCGCCTGCATACGGGACATGACCAGATCCATTTCGGTCGCGAGACGGTCCATCGCCTGTTGGGGCGTGAAGGCGCCTGAGTTCACGTCGCCGATTTGCTGCCACCAGATCTGGGCCAGCTTGGGATAATCGGGAACGTTGATGCCCGTGGGCGACCAGCGTACGCGATCCGGCGAGCGATAGAACTCCACCAGGCCACCAAGGTTAGGCGCACGCTCGGTGAAGGATTCGTGACGAATGTCGCTGTCGCGGATTGGCGTCAGGCCGACATGGGTCTTCTTCAGCGAAACGGTCTTGGACACCGTGAACTGGGCATAGAGCCAGGCCGCCTTGCGGCGATCGACCGGGGTCGATTTGAACAGGGTCCAGGAACCGGCGTCCTGATAACCCAGTTTCTGGCCGTCTTCCCAATAGGGGCCATGCGGCGACGGAGCCATGCGCCACAACGGCTTTCCGGCGTCGTCAACCGTGTTGTTGCCGGAACTCTTCGGGGCCACCATCGAAGAGGTGAAGGCGGTATACCAGAAGATCTGCTGCGCGACATTGCCCGTGGAAAGGGCTGGCAGCGACTGATAGAAATCATAGCTGGCGGCGCCCGGAGGGGCGTATTTGCGCAGCCATTCGTCCCATTTCCGGATGGCGTAAACGGCCGCCGGGGCGTTCGCCGCGCCACCGCGCGCCACTGAGGCGCCGACCGGGTTGCAGCTTCCCGCTTCCATGCGGATGCCCCATTCGTCGACGGGTATGCCGTTCGGCAGGCCCTTGCTGCCGGCGCCGGCCATCGACAGCCAGGCGTCGGTCATGCGCCAGCCCAGATCGGGCGCACGCTTGCCGTAATCCATATGGCCATAGATTCGGACGCCGTCGATTTCCTTGACCTCTACGGAGAAGAATTCGGCAATGTCCTCATAGGCCGACCAGTTCACCGGAACGCCCAGTTCGTAGCCGTACTTGGCCTTGAACGCCTTTTTCAAATCAGGACGCTGGAACCAGTCATAGCGGAACCAGTAGAGGTTCGCGAACTGCTGGTCGGGAAGCTGGTAGAGCTTGCCGTCCGG
>JADFVY010000197.1 GCA_015222795.1 Pseudomonadota bacterium
GGCGGGGGGGCAAATTATCCGCGCCAACGACCCCTGCCAGCTGCCCAAGGCCTGCAAGAACAAGGTCGAGATCGAAGGCATGCGCAACGCCCACCGCCGCGACGGGGCGGCGTTGACCCGCTTCCTCGGCTGGCTGGCGCATGAGGCCCCCAGGGGCGGCGTCAGCGAGATCGCGGCGGCCGACAGGCTGGAGGCCCTGCGCTTCGAGGGCGAGCATATCACCGACCTGTCCTTCCGCACCATTTCCGGCTCCGGCCCGAACGGCGCCATCGTGCATTACTCGGTGACCCTGGAAAGCGACCGCATGCTGGGGGCCGGCGAGCTGTACCTGGTCGATTCCGGCGGACAATACCGCGATGGCACCACCGACGTCACACGTACGGTCGCCATCGGCGAGCCCTCGGCCGAAATGCGCGACCGCTTCACCCGCGTGCTCAAGGGCCATATCGCGCTGGCCACCGTACGCTTCCCCGACGGCACAACAGGCTCGCAGCTCGACATCCTGGCGCGCCAGGCATTGTGGCAGGCGGGGCTGGACTACGACCATGGCACAGGCCATGGCGTCGGCAGCTATCTGGGCGTCCATGAAGGGCCGCAGCGCATTTCCAAGATCGGCAACAGCGTGGCGCTGAAACCCGGCATGATCGTGTCCAACGAGCCCGGCTATTACAAGACCGGCGCGTACGGCATCCGCATCGAAAACCTGGTCTGCGTCACCGCGTTGGAGATCGAGGGCGCGGAGAAACCCATGCACGGCTTCGAAACCTTGACGCTCGCCCCCATAGACCTGGCCCTGGTGGACACGGCCCTGCTGACCCCGCCCGAAACCGAATGGCTGAACGCCTACCACGCCCGCGTAAGCGAAACGGTGGGGCCGCTGGTCGACAAAGACACCGCCATCTGGCTGGCCGAGGCGACACGCGCGGTGGAATAGAGGCGCCGGCATCGAGCGACCTCCTACTTCGAGACGGGCCCTTGGCCCTCCTCAGCATGAGGGCATAAACGTTGGAGCCTCATGTTGAGACTGGCATAAATGTTGGAGCCTCATGTTGCGACGGGCATAAATGTTGGACCCTCATGCTGAGGAGGCGTGGAGCGCCGTCTCGAAGCAGGAGGTCGCTCGTTGCTGAATGCGCGAATCCATACGATCTTGAAAGGCGCCGGCACCATATGTTTCATGTATGGATAAGTCGAACTCGATAGATTTTATATATAGTGTGGCGCGGCCGCCGTCACATCGAGTCCCGCCCATCCCCCGGTAACCATTCCCGTTAATCCCCCGTCAACCCCGATTTGCGACTATGGCGTAGGCTGCAAGTAAAAGGGGAAGGGTCAGTGGCATGGTGGCGTTGAGCGAAATTCTGATTCCGGGCGAGAGGGTGGTTGCCCGCTATTTACCCATGGGCCTGATTATGGGCATGCTCGCGGTCATCGGCGCGCTGCCCCCACTGGCGATCGCGGCTGTATGGCATCGTACCGGGTTCGCCACCGGCGAGCAGGACTGGCTCCTCTATATCGTCGTCGGCGGCACGCTGTATATGTTGCTTGCGACGTACTACCTTGGCCGGTGGAGTCTGGCCGTCACCGACCAACGCTTGTTGATCCGCGAAGGGCCGGGATACCAGGAAATCCAGCTCAACCTGATCCGCGAGGTCCGATATGCCGGACTCACGCTGACCGTCCGCGCGACGGACCGCACCGTCGAAACCTTGATTCTGATCCCCTTCGCCCGCCGTATCGTCAGGGCAATCGACCCGGCGTCGGAAACCAGCGGCGCGCCCGCGGGGAAACTCGCCGACCTGATGCATCCCGATGAGACGATCCTGTACCGCGATCCGACCACATGGTCGGTTAAGGCAAGCCTTGCATTTCTCGCGGCGGCAAGCTTTGCCGCCCCGGTCATGGTCGGGTATATGAAGGGTTTCGGGGACGGTTTCGACTGGTTCACGCTTGGGATGTTCTATGCCGGTCTCATCCCGATGGCGTTCCAGTGGAAGCGACATTTCGGCTGGAAGGTCGCAATAACCGGCCGCCGCCTGCTGGTGCGCCGCCATCATGACCCCGACCGGTACGACGAGATCGCCCTCGCCGATATCGTATCCGCCGAGCCCGGAGAGAAAGGCAAAAACCTGTCGGTCCAAACCGCCGCCCAGACCCTGGATATAACCGCGGGCAAGCGCAAGGCGGCAAAGATTCTCGACGCCGTCGAGGGGGCACGGCCATGAGCACCGACACCGGATTCGCCGAGCCGATCCTGCCGGGCGAGAAAGTCCGTGTGCGCTTCCCGTCCTATGGCGCCGTATATCTCATTGCCTGGGCCGTGGTGGCCGTCGTCCTGGTGGGTGGGCTGTACCAGTTTTTCAGCGGAATGCCGGTTTACAC
>JADFVY010000198.1 GCA_015222795.1 Pseudomonadota bacterium
ATTCCGGCGCGTCCTCGAACGATACCGCTGTCGAGGATATCGCCGCCTGGTCGGTCGGCGGCATCGTCGGCTGGGGGCCGGTCAGTCTGGGCGGCAACTACGCCGATAACGGCGATTCCGGGCAGCCGACGGGGTCGGGCTGGGAAAGCTCTTACTGGAACGTTGCGGCCGGTTTCGAAACCGGGCCACTGTATTTCTCGGCCGGGTACATGTCCTCTATCATGGAAGGGCAGCATTTCGGCGAAAGCACGTATGAACATATCGCCCTGACCGCCGATTACACGGTGGCGCCGGGGTTGGCGGTCTATGCCGAAATAAATCTCATCGACGAAGAGATCGGCTCGGAACTCCTGCCGCTGGCGTCCGAGTCCGGGGAGTTAAGCAACTCGGTTACATCGTTCGTGGCGGGAATGGCCGTCAAGTTCTGACGCCAGGTTCCGACCGAAAACCGCAAAGGGCGGCGGGGAAACCCGCCGCCCTTGTTATTTATGCGGATACGGCGGCAGCCGGCGCCTTATGCCCGTTTCGGGCTGGCCTCTCCGGCCGATTTTCCCAGCGCCGAAAGGGCGGTCTCGACAATCCCCGCGGCGGTCAGGCCGGCGTCCTCATACTGTTTTTCGGGCTTGTCGTGGTCCTGGAAGATATCCGGCAGGGTCAGTGGGCGGATTTTCAGGCCGTCGGTCAGGTCGTTGGCTGCCAGGAACTGCAGCACCTGGGCCGAGAAACCGCCGCTGGAGCCTTCCTCGATGGTGATCAGCACCTCGTGGCCGCGGGCCAGCCGGCGTACCAATTCCTCGTCCAACGGTTTGGCGAAGCGTGCATCGGCCACGCTAACCGACAGCCCCCTGGCCGCAAGATCGTCCGCCGCCTTCAATGATTCCTGTAGGCGCGTTCCGAAGCTCAGGATGGCGACGGTCGAGCCCTCGCGCAGCACGCGGCCCCGTCCGATCTCCAGCACCTCGCCGCGTTCCGGCAGGTCCACGCCAACCCCCTCGCCACGCGGATAGCGGAAGGCGCAGGGTCGGTCGTCGATGCTGGTGGCCGTGGCCACCATATGCATCAGTTCCGCCTCGTCGGCCGCCGCCATTACCACGAAACCGGGCAGGCAGCACAGATAGGCGATGTCGAAGGCGCCGGCATGGGTGGCGCCGTCCGCGCCCACCAGCCCGGCCCGGTCTATGGCGAAGCGCACGGGTAGTTTCTGCACCGCCACGTCGTGTACTATCTGGTCGTAGCCACGTTGCAGGAAGGTCGAATAGATCGCAACGAAAGGCTTGTAGCCGCCCGCCGCCAGGCCGGCCGCGAAGGTGACTGCATGCTGTTCGGCGATGCCGACATCGAAACAGCGTTCCGGGAAGCGCGCCATGAAATGGTCCAGCCCCGTGCCCGACGGCATGGCCCCGGTAATCGCCACGATCCTGTCGTCCTCTTCCGCCTCGCGGATCAGCCCGTTGGCGAAGACGCGGGTGTAGGACGGCGCATTGGCCTGGCCTTTGATCTGTGCGCCGGTCACCACGTCGAATTTCGAAACGCCATGATACTTGTCGTCCGATTCCTCGGCCGGCTTGTATCCCTTGCCCTTCTGGGTCACTACATGGATCAGCACCGGCCCGTCTTCCTTCGAATCCCGCACATTCTTCAGCACCGGCAGCAGATGGTCCAGGTTATGGCCGTCGATCGGGCCGACATAATAGAAGCCCAGCTCCTCGAATAGCGTGCCGCCGGTCACCATGCCGCGGGCATATTCCTCGGCCCGCTTGGCGGCGGTTTCCAGGGGGCGCGGGAAATGCTCGACCACCGATTTCGCCAGGTTGCGCATGGCCACGTATGATTTCGACGAGATCAGCCGCGACAGATAGGCGCTCATGGCGCCCACCGGCGGGGCGATCGACATATCGTTGTCGTTCAGGATGACAATCAGCCGGCTGTCCATCGAGCCCGCATTGTTCATCGCCTCATAGGCCATGCCGGCGCTCATCGAGCCGTCGCCGATCACCGCGATGACGTTGCTGTCCCCGCCGGCAAGGTCGCGCGCCACGGCAAACCCCAGCCCGGCCGAGATCGAGGTGGAGCTGTGCCCGGCCCCGAACGCG
>JADFVY010000199.1 GCA_015222795.1 Pseudomonadota bacterium
CTAGTTGGCCGCGATGATCGCCTCGCCGCGCCGTTCCCGCAAGGGGAATTGCGGCGGGAATGGGACGCGGTGAATTCCCGTCGGGTCGATTGCCCCGTGAAAACGCTTGCCGATTCGCTTCGCCGAAGAAACTCTGCGGCGCCCCGAAATCGTCACCTTACGGTCCGCTTCGCCTGAATTGCGCACCCAAAATTGCCAAAGAGCGGCATTACCGTCGCCGCCATAAGAACTTTTCGACAGGATATTTTTTAGCACGGGCCATCCCGGTCCAAATGGGGGTTATCATGACTATTCGTAATATCATTCCCGTTACCGCCGTAGCGCTCGCCACTATTCTGGCCGCCTGTGAGAGCCCGCAGCACTCGTCAGGTGACTATTCGATGACGACCGCAAGCGAGGCGATGGCATCCTCTCCGCCGCCGCCCGCTTGTTGTGGTTACGCTGGCGCCTCCCAGGACGAGGGCCGCGAGGCCTATCCGGAATACGAGAACAATCCGACCAGGCAAGTCGCACTGGAGCCCGTCTCCACCTTCTCAATCGACGTCGATACCGCGTCCTATTCGCGGGTGCGCCGTTTCCTGAATGACGGCCGGTTGCCACCCGCCGATTCGGTGCGCACCGAGGAACTGGTCAACTATTTCAGATATGATTATCCGACGCCTGAAAACCGCGAGACGCCCTTCAGGTCCGATATCGCCCTGTTCGATGCGCCATGGGACGAGGGCGCGCAGATTCTGCGCATCGGCCTGAAGGGTTTCGACATTCCCGCCGAACAACGCCCGCCGGTGAACCTGGTGTTCCTGGTGGATACCTCGGGCTCGATGCGCAGCGCCGACAAACTGCCGCTGCTGCAGAAATCGCTGCGCATGCTGGTGGAGGAGATGGAGCCAGAAGACAGGGTGGCGATGGTCGCCTATGCGGGTTCCGCCGGCGTGATTCTGGAACCCACCGAGGCCAAAAATAAATCAAGGATCCTGTCGGCCATCGACAATATGCGGGCGGGCGGCAGCACCGCCGGCGGCGCGGGCATCGAGTTGGCCTACCGCCTGGCCCAGGAAAATATGCGCGAGGGCGCGGTGAGCCGCGTGATCCTGGCCACCGACGGCGATTTTAATGTCGGCGTCAGCAACCCCGATCAGCTTGAAAAACTGATAGTGGGCAAGCGCAAGATTGGTATCTATTTGTCAGTGCTGGGCTATGGAAAGGGCAATCTGCAAGACAATATCATGCAGGCGCTGGCCCAGGCCGGCAACGGCAACGCGTCCTATATCGACAACTACCGCGAGGCCCGCAAGGTACTGGTCGACGAGATGGGCGGCACGCTGTTCCCGATCGCCGACGACGTGAAGGTGCAAGTCGAGTTCAATCCGGCCTATGTCGCCGAATACCGCCTGATCGGCTACGAAACCCGCATGCTGAAGCGCGAGGATTTCAACAACGACAAGATCGATGCGGGCGAGGTCGGCAGCGGCCATAGCGTCACCGCGCTCTATGAGATCATCTCGCCGGACAGCGCCTCGCGCCGGGTCGATCCGCTGCGCTACGGCACCGAGGCGCCGAAACAAGAGGCCGGCGTCGCCAACGGCGAGCTTGCCTGGCTGAAAATCCGCTACAAGTTGCCCGGCGAGTCGGAAAGCACCAAAATCCACCAACCTGTCCATGTGAGCACGCAAACCGGTTTCGCCGAGGCCCCGGCGGATGCCCGTTTCGCCACCGCCGTGGCCGGCTTCGCCCAGCTACTGCGCAACAGCGGCGCGGTGGGGGATCTTTCCTACGACGACGTTGTGGAGATCGCCAACGGCGCCAAAGGCAA
>JADFVY010000200.1 GCA_015222795.1 Pseudomonadota bacterium
GCCGGCCTGGGTGAACATCGTCATTTCCGGGTCGTAGACCTTGAAGCCCAGGGCGCGCAGCCTGTCGTTCAGATTCTTGCTGTGCGCCGGTGAGATAACCCGCTCGCCGCCCAGGCACATGACATTGCAGCCCAGCGCCATGGTGTCGCGAAAGCTTACCGGCAAAATCTCGATGTTGCGGGCCTTCAGCCAATCCACCACGTCCGGTTCGGTGGTTTCCAGGCAAACCGCCGCCAGCTTTTCGGCCAGCATGCAGACCATCAGGTCAATATGGACGTAAAATCCGTCGATGGGCGTATATTTGACGTCCCAACCTTCATCCTCGAACCAGCCGCCAACCTGCCGGGCCGCGACTTCCTCGCAGCGCAGGCCGGTATAGCCGACCAGAACGGCGCCCGGCTCGATCATGTTGAAATCGCCGCCCTCGAAATTGCCGGCGCTGACCATGTCGTAGATCGGGATATCGTTGTTCAGATAGAACCGCAAAACCTCGGCATATTCGCCGCGCCGGCGCGGGTTGGCCAGCTGGCAGACCACCGCGCCATAAGGCGTCATGAAGCTGGAATCGCGGGTATAGACCTGGTAGGGCGTGTCGTTGTTGACGTCCAGCGTATGAACCGTCACGCCCGCGTCCACATAGGCATCGACCAGTTCGCGGTGCTGGCGCATGGCCAGTTGCTTGTCGAAGCCCGCGCCCTTGCGCTGGGTGTCGCGAACGATGGAACTGTACTGGGCGTTGGTCTCCATCCAGGCGAAACTTTCGGCCGGGCCCAGCAGCACGTCGCGCAGAATTCCGTATTCCGCATTCGAGCCCCAGTTCGGTAATACAGGCGTGCCGCCGCCCTGCTTGCGCGCCCTGAGCGCGCCATTGCCGTTCATCATGCCGAACTCTCCCAGCCGAAATTAACGCCGGCCGGCATGGTGCACCTGAATTGAGCGATTTGTCACTACCCAAACCCTAAGAGTCTGTCCGGGAATATGTTGCTGTTTTCATTGGCAGTCGGCCGGCGAACGCCAATGAAAACAGCAACATATTCCCGGACAGACTCTTAGGCGGGGAAAAATTGTCAGGCGTGTCCCGCCTCACCGGACAGCAACGAGACATCGACGCCCAGCTTGGCGATCGAGCGCTGCCATTTATCCTGTTGGCTGCCCTCGAAAATAAGGGCCTCGTCGGCGGGGACGTTGAGCCACGAATTTTCCTGAATTTCGCCATCCAACTGGCCCGCGTCCCAGCCGGCATAGCCCAGCGCCAGCATGGCTTGCCGCGGACCCTGCCCATCGGCGATGTCTTTCAGAATTTCGACCGTGTGGGTCAGCGAAATGAAATCGTTGACCTTGATGGTGTTGGCTTGCTCGTAGTCGTTGGTATGCAGAACGAACCCCATGCCGGTTTCCACGGGCCCACCAATATGGATTGGCATCGAGACGGTTTCGGGTTTCAACTCGACACCCACCTGTTCCAACAGTTCAGGGAAGGTCAAATCCTCCGACAGGCAGTTTACCACCAGCCCCATGGCGCCGTCTTCGTTATGGACGCACAGATAAATCACCGACCGTTCGAACCGCGTATCCTGCAACTGCGGCATCGCGATCAGCAACTGACCCGTCAGGTAACCCGTATCTTCGTCTTTTCGCGCCAATTCAGCCTCTGTAAGCCCACATTTAAATGTTTTTATGAACAATCTCCCAGACTGGGAAATTTCCTCGCACCTCTATAGAATAGTAAACGCCGCAGGTTAAACAATGGTCAAGCCGATCAAAATCTGCGTGCGATGCGCCTCTGGCGGCCGAGGGCCGGCGGGGATAAAATGCAACGCTTCAACATATGGTATCGGGCAAAGATGACAATAGTGCGGCGCGCGGGGCGACTAATACCGGTGATTCTGGCGATCGGGCTGCTGGCCGGCTGTGCGGCTGGCGGCGCCGCGCGCCTCGAGCCGCCACCGGAACCGGCGGCGGCCGACCCGGCGGTGGCGAAGAAAGCGTTCCACGAGGCGATGTCGCTGGCGCGCGACGGCCGCATGGCCGCCGCCGCGCCCTTCTATCGCCAGGCCGCCGAAAACGACCATGCCGAGGCCCAGTATGTTCTGGCCACCATGTACAAGACCGGGCGCGGCCTGCGGCGCGATCCGGCGCTGGCGGCCGAATGGTATGGCCGTTCGGCGGAAGCGGGTTATCCGCTGGCTCAGTTCACCATGGGCAATATCTATATGAAGGGCGACGGCGTGCCGCGAAACGTGCCGATGGCGGTAAATCTGTACAGCCAAGCGGCGGAACAGGGCCACGCCCAGGCGCAGTATAATCTTGGCGTGTATTATTACCGCGCGGGCACGGCGGCGGACTATCGAAAGGCTGAGCAGTGGTTTATCCGCGCGGCGCGCCAGGACGAACCTTCCTCGCAAAATGCGCTTGGCCGCATGTATGCCAGTCCTCATGCCGGAATCCGGCTTGACCGGGTGCGCGCCTATGCCTGGTTTAGCCTGGCCGCGGCCAATGGCAGCACGGATGCCCAGGCGGAATTGAATAAGCTGAAGGCCAAGCTCAGCGCCGCCGAACGGGCATCCGCACGCTCGCTGGCGCGCCGCCTGGCCGACGAAACCGGACAATGACACGTGAATGTGACGACAAACCGCCCATGAATCCCTATATATCCCACGACATGAATAGCTTACCGGGAAAAATAGGCCGCCGGGCCATGGGATTGCTGACCGCCGCCGTGTTCGCGATGCTGGCGGCGATGCCCGCACAGGCGGAACCCCATGCCAGTGATTGGGCCGGCGATAGCAAGGAGACCCAGGTTCGTCTGGTTTCCGCCGTGTCGGGGACCGGCGATCTGGAAGAATTGCGCCTGGGCCTGCAGTTCCGCATGGATCCGGGCTGGAAGATTTACTGGCGCAGTGCCGGTACGACCGGATATCCGCCGGCTGTCGATTGGAGCCAGTCAGACGGCCTCGGCGAGGTGGAATTCCTTTGGCCGGCCCCGACCCGTTTCAAAATCTTCGGCATCGAGGCGGTGGGTTACAAGGAAGAGGTTGTCTTTCCGCTGAATGTCGCACTGACACGCCCCGGCGAGGCGGTCAGCCTGCACGCGCAAGTCGACTACCTGACCTGCAAGGAGATATGTATCCCGGGCAATGTCTTGTTGGCGCTGGATTTTCCCGCCGGTCCAGCCGACGCGACGCCCTTTGCCGCCTTGATCGACATGTACCGGGCAAGGGTGTCGGTGTCCGCCAACAAAATAGGGATGTCCATCGAACAGGGCGTGTTTATCCCGGTCGAGGATGGGGTAAGCCTGCGCGTGGCGATAAAATCGGATCGGCCGATGGTCGAGCCCGACCTGTTCGTCGAGGGCCCGCCGCTGGTCTTTTTTGAAAATCCGCAAGTCCAGCTTTCCAGGGACGGCCGGTACGCCGTGATTACCGAACTGGGCATCGGCGCGACGC
>JADFVY010000201.1 GCA_015222795.1 Pseudomonadota bacterium
AAATCCTGCCTCGTGGTCGATGATTCACGGGTTATTCGAATGGTTGCCCGCAAGATCATGGAAGAACTGGAGTTTGACGTCGTAGAGGCGGAAGACGGCCAGGTCGCCATAGATTGCTGCAATCAAGTGATGCCTGATGCTGTTCTCCTGGATTGGCATATGCCGGTCATGGACGGCATCGAATTTCTGTATGCCTTGCGACAACTCCCCGGTGGGGAAAAGCCCAAGGTGGTTTTTTGTACGACCAAGAACGATCTGGAGCATATCCAGGAAGCGATCAAGGCCGGCGCTGACGAATACATTATGAAGCCGTTCGACAGCGAAATCATTCAGAGCAAATTTTCTCAGGTAGGCCTGCTTTAATGGCAATAGTTACGTCGACAGGGACCGGACAGGGCAATACGGAAGCGAATCAGCCTTTGCGGGTGATGATCGTGGACGATTCTTCTGTTGTCCGTGGGCTATTGACCCGGCTGCTCGAAACGCAGCCGGATGTAGAAGTTGTCTCGTCCGTCAGTGATGGGCAGATGGCTGTCAATGCCTTGCGCCGGAGCCCGGTCGACGTGGTTATTCTTGATATTGAAATGCCGCGAATGGATGGCCTGACGGCATTGCCTTTGTTGTTGGAAGCATTGCCTGGCGTTCAGGTTATCGTCGCCTCGACATTGACTGAAAAGAACGCTGAAATTTCGTTGAAGGCCCTGGAGCGTGGTGCGGCCGACTATCTAACCAAACCGACCAGCGCGCATGGGTTGGGCTCGATGGAAGCGTTCAACCGCCAACTGGTCGAGAAGGTTATCGCTCTGGGTTATGCAAATCGCGATACTGGCCGACCCACAAAATCGCCGCTGGCGCCGCCACGGCGGATCGCGCCAAGTCCGGATTATAAGCCGTCTTCCCGCCCCTCGGGCCGTCAGTACCGCCCGTCGGTACGCCCAAGTCGTCCGAAAGTGCGTGTTATTGAGCGCAGCACGAAGGAAATGGACGATGCCCGGATATTTACGAAGGCAGAGCCCAAGGAAATCGTGCTCAGGGCAGCTGGCAGGACGCGGCCGGAAATTTTAACGATCGGCAGTTCGACAGGTGGTCCGCAGGCACTCTTCCAGGTTTTGCGAGACATCGGTTCCGACCCCGGGGTCCCGATCCTGGTTACACAGCATATGCCGCCGACATTCACCAAAATTCTGGCGGAGCATGCCAGTCGCGCCTCGGGCTTGCCTTGCAAGGAAGCCGAAGACGGTGAACCGCTGGAGCGCGGCCACGTCTATATTGCGCCTGGCGACTATCACATGCTGATCAAGGTTCGCAACGATAGGCAAGTGATTGCGATAAATCAGGATCCGCCGGTGAATTTTTGCCGGCCAGCGGTCGATCCCATGTTGAGAAGCGTGGTGGAATTGTACGGTAGCCGTATCCTTAACGTTATTTTGACGGGGATGGGGGCTGATGGAATGCTAGGCAGCCAGGCAATTGTGGATGCCGGCGGAACGATAATCGCCCAGGACGAGTTAACCAGTATTGTCTGGGGCATGCCGGGCGCGGTGGCGACCCGGGGGCTGTGCAGCGCGGTGTTGCCGATCGATCAGATTGGCGGGCATGTACGTAAGTTTCTCATGCGGAGCGCAACATGATTCGGAGCGAAGACTTCGAACTGCTGTGTGGCATCGTTAAGAGCCGGTCGGGACTGACACTTTCGCCCGACAAGGCCTATCTTCTTGAAAACCGTCTGATGGCGGTCTCGCGGAAGTGGGGCATGAGCGATATCGATGGTTTGGCAAGCGCCGTGCGCGGCGGTCCAAACGAAGAATTATTGAGAGAGATAACGGAAGCCATGACTACCAACGAAACTTTGTTCTTCAGGGATCAAACCCCGTTTGAACAGTTAGAGAAGGTGGTTCTGCCGCGGCTATTGGAGACCCGCAAGGAAAGCCGACGTATCCGAATCTGGAGCGCGGCTTGCTCGAGTGGCCAGGAACCTTACTCCATTGCCATGATCCTCAAGGGTATGGGCAGCATCCTGGATGACTGGCGCATTGATATTTATGCGACAGACATATCCCGCGCCATGCTCGACAAGGCCAGGGCCGGTCTCTACACACAGTTCGAGGTACAGCGCGGTTTGCCCATCGCCATGCTAATGAAATATTTTCAGCAGGCTGGCGACAAGTGGGAGATAGACCCGTCTATCCGCAGCATGGTCGAATATCAGGAGTTCAACCTTCTGAATGATCCAACTGGCAAGGGGCAGTTCGATGTCGTGTTTTGCCGTAACGTGCTGATTTATCTGGACCCGCCAACGAAGGGCCGTGTGCTCGAGAATGTCTGGAAGATAATGCCGGCGGATGGCATACTTTATATGGGCGGGGCGGAAACCGTCATGGGTGTGACCGAGAAGTTTCAGCCGGTAAGTGAGCATCGCGGGATGTATAGCAGCGTACAAGGCGGGGGCCAGGGTCAGGCTCGGGCAAATTACGCTTCCAACGCCTAACCGAAACTCTTCTTTCGTCTGCGCGGACCCGGCTTTGGCCACCCGCTGACAGGCAAACAACAAGGCCTACCATCACTGATGGTCGGCCTTGTGTTGTTGTGGCCTGTCCACTGGGTGCAGTGCCCCGGCCGGATATTGCTCTAGAACAATATCCGATCATATCGAACCGGTTCGGTTCAATTCGATCGAATAAAATTGCTCGCCATTATAAGAAGATAGAGCATCTTTATCCGATCGATTGGATCGCATAAGCGATTCCAATCGATCGGATGATGCTCTAGTTGGCTAACTCGTCTTCCGGAGCTTCTTTGGTGTTTTCATCGTCCATCGATGCCATGTTTGGTTCGCGCAGCACATAGCCGCGGCCCCACACGGTCTCGATATAGTTTTCGCCGCCGGTCGCCGAAGACAGTTTTTTGCGTAACTTGCATACGAAGACGTCGATAATCTTCAATTCCGGCTCGTCGATCCCGCCATACAAATGGTTCAGGAACATTTCCTTGGTCAGCGTCGTGCCCTTGCGCAGCGCCAGCAATTCGAGAATTGCGTATTCCTTGCCGGTAAGATGCACTGGTTGGCCGTCGATCTCGACAGTGCGCGTGTCCAGGTTGACCGACAGGCGGCCCGCCGAAATAATCGACTGGGAATGCCCTTTCGAACGCCGGATAATGGCCTGAATGCGAGCGACAAGTTCGCTTTTGTGGAAGGGTTTGGTCAGATAGTCGTCGGCGCCGATGCCGAGACCTTTGACCTTGTGTTGCATGTCCGTCAGGCCCGAAAGTATTAAAATGGGCGTGTCGACCTTGGCTGCTCGCAGCCTGTGAAGAACCTCGTAACCGTCTATATCCGGCAACATAAGGTCTAAAAGTATAATGTCGTAATCGTATATCTTTCCGATTTCCAAGCCGTCTTCACCTAAATCCGTCGTGTCCACGACGAATCCTTCCGAACGCAGCATCGCTACGATGCTGCTGGCGACTGATGCATCATCTTCAACAAGAAGAACTCTCATTATTATCCTCTCCCGCGTGGGGTTCAATACCATCGGTTAACCATTTTGATTAAAATATGTAAAGACTTTCTTAAGAGATCAAGCTTATCTCCGTTTTTTTTACCGGATGTTAAATTATCCAAGGCAGAATCATACAATATTTCAAACCCGTGACCGGGATAGCCGGGGCGGATAATTTTTTTAGGGGTCGGAATGACCCGGTCGATTTTTCGGCGGGAAACACTGGCTGGATTTTTAATAACGATTTTGACGTTGGAGTGCGGTCACAATGGGAAACCGGATTAAAAAATCTGGCTCGACGGTTTTTGTCGCAAGGCCGGTAGGTTTTGATCTTTCCAATAGTGTCTGCAGGGCCTTTGTTAAATTATCAGGGTTGCAATAGCATGACTGTTCGCGAACACGAAATTAAGGCGCGCCAGTTTGAACTTGACGAAAAGCGCCGCAAGCTCAGAGATCTCATCGACCTCAAACAGCATATCGAGGCATCCTGTGACCGGATTGTTTCCGGCCCCGCGGGCGGCTACGGGGAACATGGCTCAGCGGAGGAGCGGCGCGAAACGCTGCGTAATTCGCTCACCGATATTGATCGGCAGATCGGGGAAACCCAGACCGCCATGGAAGCAGCGCGTTCTTTCCTGGAAGAGAGCGAGAATGTCCGAGATGGCTATGACCGAGTACCCGTCGCGATTGGCAAAGGCCGCGGCCGGGGCCAGGTCGAACATATCCGCATCGTTCGCTCACAGCGCGGTTGAGTGCAAGGCAACGTGAAATAAGTAGAGGCCGCAAGGATTTTTCCGCGGCCTCTTTCTTTTTCGTAGTCTGAAAAACCACGACATTGGCGCGCGCCTTCAAGCCGAGGGGCGCGCCCTGATAGAATTGCTCTGCAATTTGAGAAGATAGAGCGTCTTTATCCGATTAATTAGATCGCATAAGCGATTCCAATTGATAGGATGATGCGCTAATGGACTTCCCCGACCTCGCGGTATTGCTGGATTCGGGTGGCGCGCAGGCCGCCGATGCCATGTCGGTCGATCAGGCGCTGCCACGACAGAAATTCCTCGATCGACAGGTTATACCGGTTGCAGGCGTCATTGAGGCTGATAATCCCTGAGCGGACGGCCACGACAACCTGGGCCTTCCTGCGAATGACCCAGCGTTTGGTGTTCGGTGCTGGCAGATCTTCTAAGGTCATGATTATGGACTGCCTGTATTCCTGAAAAAAATAAATCCTGAACCCAATGAGGTTCGACAAAATGGTTAAATAAATCGATCCGGAAACGTTGGCCCTTCGCGAGCGTGGCGTCCGGTAAAGCCAATATCGCGCAAAACGCTTAATAAATGGCTAAATCACTTTATCCGGAAGTGCTGTGTGGGCCCGTTTTCGCCCTGTCCGGCGGTCCGGGAGTCTGTTCAACACGTTGGTTTACCGCGGTTCTCGCAAATGATTGAATTTGGCGTATCTTGTAGACGAAACTTGAATCGTCGGGCGAGCAGGGGCGGCTTGCGCGATAAATCCAGCAAGACATCGGCCAGTATCGGGCACGGTGCCGGCGAAAGTGGCGATACGGGAAATATTAGATTCGCTTCCGTCGGCGACGACGTTCCCGGCTATGATTCCCCCGCCGTGCTGGTGGATGCCGGGGATTTGAGCATCCTGGACGTCAACTTGCGGGCCGCATTTCGGGAGCGGGCCCGCATCTGCCGACCATGAATCGATGCCCAAGGCTCACTGATAATGACTCGTTTGATGGGGTTACAGGGCTCGACGGGCAGGCGCCGCTCGGGGGCCACGATGCGCACCGCATCGGGCAAGGGCCGTAACGCACCAAGCGGGCCACAAAGCCTCACCGGTTAAATCAGTCGCTATCAACGAGCATCGGCAAAAGTTGTAATTCACTGAAAATAAACATTTTTTTGCGCTTGCTGTACGGGCGCTCGATACATATACTCCGCGCACCCAAAAACCGGCATGTTTCCAGGGAGCCCCGCATGACACGTCCTCTTCCTCCTGACTATAAACCCAGCGACGGTGAAGAGTTCATGAATCCGATGCAACTGGAATATTTTCGGCAAAAGCTGTCGAATTGGCGGGCTGAACTGCTCAACGAATCGAACGAGACGCTTAGCAGCTTGCAAAATGAAAATCTCGCGGAACCCGACCTCGCCGATCGGGCGACCAGGGAAACCGGTCGGGCAATCGAATTACGGACGCGCGACCGCGAACGCAAACTTATCTCCAAGATCGAAGAAGCCCTGGCCCGGATAGATGAGGGCAGCTACGGTTATTGCGAGGAAACCAATGAACCGATCTCGCTGCGTCGCCTCGAAGCCCGCCCGATTGCCACGCTTAGCCTGGAGGCACAGGAACGTCACGAACGCATGGAACGTACTCATCGTGACGAATGACAGATAAGAAGAAATGGAAGGGTGTCGGCTACATGCCCTCGTTTATTGCTAATTTTCGTCAGTTTTGTCCCTGCTGACGGTTGCCTTTCCCTTAATCTGTCTGTTTACTGTATGATTGTTTGTCTGGACGCTGAATAGACAACATCGCATTAATTTCATTAATCGATATCGAATTGCATCGGAATTAACCCGGATTTAACCGGTAGGGTGCTCTTTTAGGATCCAAGATTCGAGAGTTCCCCGATTTGAGGCGGAGCGGATCGCAGGAGTGGAGTGAAGATGGCCGTCGATTACAATATGCCGATCCTGATAGTTGATGACTACAGGACCATGCTGAAGATCATTAGGAACCTGCTTAAACAGCTCGGGTTCACCAACGTCGAAGAAGCCACCGATGGCAGCGAGGCCCTGGGCAAGCTGCGCGAGGGCGAATTCGACCTTGTGATTTCCGACTGGAATATGGAACCAATGACAGGTCTTCAGTTGTTGAAGGAAGTGCGGGCGGACGACAGGCTGCGCGCGGTGCCCTTTATAATCATTACAGCCGAGAGCAAAATCGAGAACGTTGTTGCGGCCAAAGAGGCCGGTGTCAGCAACTATATCGTCAAGCCGTTCAACGCGGCGACTCTCAAGGCGAAGCTGACCAGCGTCCTGGGACCGTTCTGACGCTGTCCGTAAGGACGGTATCCCGGATATGGAGTTGGATTCATGATGGTGAACGAAGGGTATATACGCATCGGGCTTCTTGCCCCAGGCAACAGGGGCGTGCCCTCTGCTGGTGGGAGTTGCCACGTGTTTTCGTTCGTCGACTCCATGATCACGGAGAAAATCGCTTGAGAATTTTTAGCGCGGGATTGACGATTTTGTTGGGCGTCTTGGTCTTTGGCGCCCTTCCGGCCCGTGCGCAGGATAGCGTACAGGCCCGCGGCTGGTCGAAACCGACCTATGGCCGCATCATCTTTGATTGGCCGAAACCGGTTCAGCATAGCGCGCGGGTAGAGGGCGGCGATCTGCTCGTCGAATTCTCCCGGCCCATGAAGGGCGATCTCGGTCGGGTCGTAAAATATCTTGGCGAATATATCACCAGCGCGGAACTCAGCGATGGGGGCAAGGTAGCCAGGTTTGGATTGACTGGAAATTTTGACGTCGACAGTTTTGCGACCGGCGCTTCCGTTGTGGTCGATTTGCGTCGTGGTACGGCGGCCTCCGCCCCTGCGCGCGCTACGACCGCCGCTGGTGGCGGCTTGCACGTTAATGTAGGGCGTCATCCGGGGTTCACGCGGTTGGTTTTCGACTGGCCGGAAAACGTGGATTATACCGTAGCCCGTGACGGGCGGGCGGTATCGATGCGTTTCGACCGGGCGGCGAATGTGAATATCAGTGAACTTGATGCAGCCTTGCCGAAGCCTGCTTTCGGTTCGCCAAGCGCGTCGAGCGCCAGTGGCGATCTGATCGTTAATCTTGTGGTCCCCGAAACCACTTACATCCGGCATTTCCGGGAAGGCCCCAAGGTTATCCTCGACGTCCAGGAAGAGGGCGGCGATTTTGGTAATATGCTGGCTGGCGCCACGTCGGGCGCCATGATGCAAACCATTTCGCCGACCGGTGAGGTGCTGGTCGTGCCGGCCATGGTGGGTTCCCACGTGGCGGTCTCGCCGGATAGCAAAATTCCGTTGATTACAGAGGGCGGGGACGGCTTTCAAGGTGCCCATTCTCCCCTTACTCATTACGACCCGAATGCCTCCGGCCGGCCGCGCAATTTGTTGCTGTATGAGAAAAAGGCTAGCCCGAAATCGCTTAACGGCAGTTGAGGCTGTGCGGACCGGAGCTGATGCCACGCAAGTGGGAAATGCTCCAGTCCATCCTTTCGCACTCTATCTATTTTTACCGGTGGCAATGAAATTCGTGCTGCGCCATTCCGGTCGGTTGTGGCAGACTGCGAGCGCGTCCAATCGACGCGCTGTTTTCTCATGATTTAGATGCAGGAACGAATGGACCCGCAGACACCGGATAACAAAAAGATCATCAAGCGGGCTACCGGTTGGCCCCTGTTTCTGTCGTTTGCCGCGGCTGCATTTTTGCTGTTGGGGGGGCTGGCTCTGGGGTGGAGGGAGCCGGCAGTCTGGATAGTGTCGGTTACCACGGCTTCGGCGCTCGGTGCGATTTCTATTTTTGCTGGATTGTTCATGTCCCGCCTGACCGGGCGACTGGAAGCCGTCGCGTCTGGCCGGGATGATCTGGTGGCGATTCTGGACCGGGAAACGGATGCGTTGCTGTTGGAAGCAGCGCCGGAACAGGCTGCTTTTGCGAACAAATCCATGCGCGCGCTACTCAGCCTGAAGGAAGGCGATGAAATTTCGCCGTCGGCCCTCGAGTCGCTGAGTGAAAAGTTGGCGGATGCGGTTGTCGCGTTGGCTGTCGAGACCGGGGTCGCCAGTCGAATCGTAACTGTCGATGAGAGCGCCACATACGAGGTTTCCGTTAGCCGCGTGGCCGACGGGCGGCGTCTGTGGCGGGCCCACCGGCTGGGCGGTGACGGTGGCGAGGGACATTCATGGCGTGACCGGGTCGCGGCGCATGGTGAAAAATCCGCTGCCGGCCTCTATACGCTGAGTTCGAGCGGGCATTTTCTCTACGTCAACCCGACCATGGCCGCGTGGATTGGCCAGGGCGTGGAGGAAATTGTCGGCCAGGGGCTGCGAATCGCCGATATTCTGGTGAAAGAAGGCTCCGATGATCCGATGCGACCCGGTATCGGCGCCATCAGCATTAACGGGGCCGGCGGGCGAATCCATGATTTGCAGGTGTCGAATGCGCTGGAGAACGGGCCGGATGGTGCGCGGGTCTACGGTGTCTCGCGGCCCGTGGGTCCCGCGGGAAGCTCGGCGCAGCGTTTCCAGAGACTGTTTCAGGAGATGCCCGTTGGTGTTGCGCTGATCGACCAGCGGATGCGGATCGGCGACAGCAATCTGACCTTCGAGCAGTTGATCAACGATGCCGGGGCCACGGGCAAGCCGATTCTCGATTATGTTCGTGACGAAGAGAAGGTGATCATTGCAAGGGAGTTGCAATCGATCCTGGAAGGCGAATCTGCCGCCAAATCGCTGGAGGTGCGAATCAAGGGACCCAGTGAAGTGGTGACTTCGATATTTGCCGGCCGGCTGCAGGACGATCTCGAACGCACGACCGGCCTGGTGCTTCTGGTTATCGACAATACCGAGCAGAAAACGCTGGAAACCCAGTTGGCGCAGTCGCAGAAGATGCAGGCGGTGGGCCAGCTTGCCGGCGGTATTGCACATGATTTTAATAACGTGCTGACGGCAATGATCGGTTTTTGCGACCTGTTGCTTCAGCGTCATCGGCCCGGCGATCAATCCTTCGCCGATATCATGCAGATCAAACAGAACGCCAATCGCGCGGCCGCCCTGGTGCGCCAGTTGCTCGCTTTTTCGCGCCAGCAGACGCTGCAGCCGCGGTTGCTGAACGTTACCGAGGTGCTTGCGGAACTGTCGAACCTGCTGCGCCGGCTACTGGGCCAAAAAACAGAACTGGTCATGGTGCATGGCCGCGATCTGGGGCTGGTAAAGGGCGATCAGGGGCAGTTGGAGCAGGTTATTATCAATCTTGCGGTCAATGCTCGCGACGCCATGGAGGGCGGCGGGACACTGACCATTGAGACGAAGAATGCCGATACCACCCAGCCGCGCCAGGCTCATGGCGAGGTAATGCCGGTCGGCGAATATGTTCAGATTTCGGTCCGCGACACGGGCATGGGCATCCCGAAGGAAAATTTCGCCCGCATCTTCGAGCCGTTCTTCACGACCAAGGAGGTGGGCTCGGGCACCGGGCTGGGGCTGTCCACCGTCTACGGGATTATAAAGCAGACCGGGGGCTATCTTTTTGTCGATAGTTCCGGCGAAGGCCAGGGAACCACATTCGAAATCTTTTTTGGACGTCAGCATGCGGCGGCCTCTTCCGTGTCCGACGGCGTGCACGCCGAAATCGCGGAGGATCTGACCGGCGGCGGCACGGTGTTGCTGGTCGAGGACGAAGATGCGGTGCGCCTGTTCAGCGCCCGGGCGCTACGCAACAAGGGCTACAAGGTGATTGAGGCGAAAACCGGCGAGGCCGCGCTGGAACTGTTGGACGGCGGCCCCTATGACCTGCTGGTGACCGACATGGTGATGCCGCGCGTCGATGGCGCTCAGGTTATACGGGCAGCCCGCAAGCTGCTGCCCGATTTACCGGTGATCTGTATTTCCGGTTATACGGAGGATTCGGTCCTCAAGGAGGTCGAGTCGCTCGACAAGCTGCGTTTTCTGTCCAAACCATTCAGCCTTAAACAGCTCGCCAGCGCCGTCAAGGAAGCCATAGAAAAAAACGCCAAACGGGATGATTCCACAGGCGACTGACGCTCTCTATCAGTTTGATTTTAATGACGTTCCCTTCAATTTCCATACCGATTGAACGTGGCCCGGGGAACAGAACAAAAAAAGAACTTGCGCGTTGGAACAAAACGCGTACACTGCCTTCCATTGCATCGCTGAAAACGCTGTGAAATAACGGAGGCTGAAAGATGTCGCAGACTGCATTGCGCTTGGTGGACAAGGATACGATGGATAAACAGAAGGCACTGGATGCCGCGCTCGGGCAGATCGAGCGCTCCTTTGGCAAGGGCTCGATCATGCGCCTTGGCCAGCAGGAGCAGGCGGTGGATATCGAAACGGTTTCGACCGGCTCGCTGGGACTCGATATCGCGCTGGGTATCGGTGGTTTGCCGCGTGGCCGCGTCGTCGAGATTTACGGCCCTGAAAGCTCGGGCAAGACCACCATGGCGCTGCATGTTATCGCCGAGGCCCAGAAGCAGGGCGGCACCTGTGCATTCGTCGATGCCGAGCATGCGCTGGACCCGACTTACGCCCGCAAGCTGGGCGTGGAGTTGGATGATCTTCTGATTTCGCAGCCCGACGCCGGCGAGCAGGCGCTGGAAATTGTCGATACGCTGGTGCGCTCCGGCGCGGTCGATGTGCTGGTGGTCGATTCTGTGGCGGCCCTGGTGCCGCGCGCCGAGCTGGAAGGCGAGATGGGCGACAGCCATGTCGGCCTGCATGCCCGACTGATGAGTCAGGCGCTGCGCAAGCTGACCGGCTCGATTTCGCGGTCGCGTACCATGGTGATCTTCATCAATCAGATCCGTATGAAGATCGGCGTAATGTTCGGCAGTCCGGAAACCACGACCGGCGGCAACGCCCTGAAATTTTACGCCAGCGTGCGGCTCGATATCCGCCGCATCGGCGCCATCAAGGACAAGGACGAGGTGGTCGGCAACCAGACCAGGGTCAAGGTGGTCAAGAACAAGGTGGCGCCGCCCTTCAAGATGGTGGAATTCGACATCATGTATGGCGAGGGCGTTTCCAAGGCGGGCGAATTGCTCGATCTGGGCGTCAATGCCGGCATTGTCGAGAAAGCCGGCGCCTGGTTTTCCTGCGATGGGCAGCGCATCGGCCAGGGCCGCGAAAACGCCAAGACTTTCCTCAAGGAAAATCCCGAAATGGCCGAGGATATCGAACGCCGGATTCGCGGGAATGCCGGCTTGCTGTCTCAGGCGATGCTTGATGCCGCCGCCGCCGCCGCGGATAAAGTGGGCAAGGCTGGCAAGGGCGAAGACGAAACCAGGGCCAAGGCCGGGAGCGACAAGGAGCCGGCTGCCACGCAAGCGGACCTCGTGCCACCGGGCGCCACGGATACCAGCGACAAGGCCTGATCCACGCTGACTGACCCGATTGACCCGCGCTATGTGAATGGCGCGGGTTTTCTTGTGTCACCTGCTCGTGGCAACTCTCGACAGACACGGGGTGCCTGGGGTAAAAGCGGGGGCCTTCATTAGCGGCACGCACCAACAATTTCCGGCAGAATCAAGTCATGCAGAGCGCCAACGATATTCGCAAGGAGTTCCTTGAATATTTCCACCGCCACGATCACCAGGTAGTGGACTCCTCGCCGCTCGTGCCGCGTAACGATCCGACGTTGATGTTTACCAACGCGGGCATGGTTCAGTTCAAGAACGTTTTTACCGGCGCCGAAAAGCGCGATTACAAACGCGCCGTCACGGCCCAGAAATGCGTGCGCGCCGGCGGTAAGCATAACGATCTGGAAAATGTCGGCCGCACGGCGCGCCACCATACCTTTTTTGAAATGCTGGGAAATTTTTCATTCGGAGACTATTTCAAGGACCGCGCGATCGAACTTGCCTGGAATCTGATGACCAGGGAATACGGTCTCAATGCGGAGAAATTGCTGGTCACCGTCTATTCCGAAGACGATCAGGCGTACGATTTGTGGAAGAAGATCGCCGGCTTGCCGGAATCGCGGATCATCCGGATTCCAACCTCGGATAATTTCTGGGCCATGGGCGAAACCGGCCCCTGCGGGCCCTGTTCCGAGATATTCTACGATCATGGCCCGGATATTCCCGGTGGCCCACCCGGCAGCCCGGATGAAGACGGCGACCGGTTCATAGAAATATGGAATCTGGTCTTTATGCAGTACGAGCAGGTGACCAGGGAACAACGCGTCGATTTGCCCAGGCCCTCGATTGACACAGGCATGGGATTGGAACGGATCGCCGCTCTGTTGCAGGGTCATCACGACAATTACGACATTGATTTGATGCGCAGCCTTATCGAAGCCTCGGCCGAGGCGACAGGCACGGACCCGGACGGTTCCGGCAAGATAAGCCACCGTGTCATCGCCGATCACCTGCGTGCTGGCGCCTTTCTCATTGCCGACGGGGTCACGCCGTCAAACGAAGGGCGAGGCTATGTCTTGCGCCGCATCTTGCGCCGCGCCATGCGGCATGCGGAAATGCTTGGCGCGGGTGATCCCGTGATGTGGCGTCTGGTGCCGGCGCTGGTCGCCCAGATGGGTGGGCATTTCACCGAACTTCAACGCGCCGAGGCGCTGATCGCCGAGACCATGAAGCTGGAAGAATCCAACTTCAAGAAAACGCTCGGCCGAGGCTTGCGTATTCTCGAAATCGAGACCGCCAAACTCGGCGATGGCGAGGCCCTGCCAGGCGAGGTTGCCTTCACCCTGTATGATACCTTCGGTTTTCCCATCGATCTCACGCAGGATGCGCTGCGGGCGGAGGGGCGTCCCGTTGACCTGGAAGGGTTTGAAGCGGCCATGGAGCGCCGGCGCGCCGAGTCGCGCAAGGCGCGTTTCAGTTCGGGCGAGGCGGCTACCGAGGCCGTCTGGTTTGACTTGCGCGAGAAGCAGGGCGCCACGGAGTTCTTTGG
>JADFVY010000202.1 GCA_015222795.1 Pseudomonadota bacterium
ATATAGGCCAGGGTCAGGGCCTTGAAATCCTCGGTCTCGCGCAGCACGCCCATGCCCTGATAATAGATGTCGAGGAAATCCTGCAATTCGGTGAATTCATAGGCCGCGCGCACCTCTTCGACCGAAGCGAACGGGATTTCGATCTTGTTGCGGCGCGCCAGTTCCACCAGCATTTCCGGCTCCAGCGAGCCCTCGATATGAAGATGCAGCTCTGCCTTGGGCAGTGAGCGAATGAATTCCGGTATGTTCATGTAGAGTCTCTCTCTTTGAGTTTAATCTGTATCATTTACCCTGCCGCGCGTCTTTTTCACACTACCGCGTTTCGTCTTGCTGTCCATCCGCCTGCGCTTGGCGCCGAGCGAGGGTTTCGTGGGCCGGCGCTTCTTCGGCACCTCGGTCGCCTTGCGGATCAGTTCGACCAGCCGGTCACGGGCGTCGGCGCGGTTGCGATCCTGGCTGCGAAAGCGCCGCGCCGTAATGACGATGACGCCATCGATCGTCATGCGCTGCCCGGCGATCCCGCGCAGCCGCGCGAAAACCTCCGGCGGCAGGTTCGGGCTGTGCGCCGCGTCGAAACGCAACTGAACCGCCGTCTCCACCTTGTTAACATTCTGCCCGCCAGGCCCCGGCGAGCGAATAAAGCTCTCCTCGAGCTCGTTTTCGGAAATGGATATGGAGGGGGTGATTTCGATCATGGGGCGTTGCACAATCTTTGCAGTCGATATAGCCTTTGCGGATAATATGAAGTGCTTTCTCGGGAATCAATATAAGGAATCTGTCGACCCGCCGTAACCGGTCATTTCCGCCGGCGGCGTGAATGGGTTATCCACCAGAGGGAGAACGTAATGAAAAAGCTGATTTTAGCACTCGCCGCCATCCAGATGCTGTTGTCGGGCTGCGCCATCGGGAACAAGTACGATTACCGGTCCCAGACGCTGGATCTGCCGGTGGCTTCGGGCGGCAGTGTCGCGGTCGCGGTTTCCGATCAGCGGCCCTATGTGGTCAGCGGCGACAAGGCGGCGGTCTTCGTCGGGCTTCAACGCGCCGGATTCGGCATTCCCCACGATGTGGAGACCCTGTCCCAAGGGCCGCTGGCCGACGATTTCGCCGCCACGATTTCCGCCGCCCTGGAGGCCAAGGGTATCACCGTGAAGCCCGTTACGGTGGCCCCGTCCGTCAACGACAGGAACGCCGTTCAGGCGCTGGCCGCCAGCGGGGCCGACAAGGCGCTTCTGATCTTGCTGCGCGAGTGGAAGTCGGATACCGCCACGAATGTCGCCATGATGTATGACGTGAAGGCGGAGGTATTCGACGGGCAGGGGAACTCGATTGCCGAAAACGCCGTGGTCGGCCGCGACAACCTGGGCGGCGACGCCTGGGACCCGCCGGGCCATGCCAGGGTCGCCGTGCCGGCGGCCTACCGCAAGATACTGGAAACCCTGCTGAGCGACCCGAAGATCGTCGAGGCGTTGAAGTAGGGGGTGGTTGGGGTCTTGGGTGGGCCCTTCACCACAGTCTCCATGCCAAGACCGTCCAATAGGTGGCGACGATCACGCCCAACAGGACGTATGTACGCCTGTTCAGATAGCGGGCATGCCAGAGGCCATATCCGAGCGCGGCGTAAACGCCCGCGTTGAACGGGGCGGAGAGGGCAAGCAAGGTCACCAATCCCCGGTGGTAACTGCCATATATGCCGACGATGTTTCCCGGCAGAATGAAAAGTCCGTGCCACATGGTCGATACATTAACCTCGCCAGGCAGGACCTTCCAGGCAAGCAGAAGCAGTAACGGCATAACGAGCCCACCGATTGCGGCCCCGACGCCGGCCCATTTCATGTCGTTCCAGGAGGTATTGGTTTCCTCGGCCATCCCGCAACCCCTTGACGTGCACGCCACTGCGTGGCGCATCCTTCGTGGGCAGGATAGGGGAGTAATCACTTAAAGGTGGTTAACCCGGCGCGTTCAGGTCCAGGCCCAGTATCACCACGCTCTTCTTTCCGCCCTCGGTCTTTTGTTTTCCCAACTCGCGGAATCCGAGCTTTTCGTGGAAGCGCATGGAGTCGGGGTTGGGTGGGTCCTCGTTGACCTCGCAGGTCAGGATCGGGGCGCGGCGGCGGCCAAATTCGATGGCCTGCTCGTACATCGCGGCGCCGATGCCCTTTCCGCGATGCGCGGGCTCTATGACGATGCGGTCGAGATAGAGGAAGCGCGAATAGCGCGCCGCGACCCAGCGGTAATTTTCGCTTTCGTAGGTCGAGCCTGCCAGGAACAGGACGGCGAATCCCACGGGCTTGTTGTCGCGCACCGCCACTGGCGCCCAGGCCGCCGATTCTATGAAACGCGGAAATTTGTAGTCGGCGCTGGCACTGACATGCGGCACCTCGCTGTTATTGAGCGCCAGCGCCCAAGCGTATTCAGAGGGCTGCATGCGGCGGATGAGAATAGTCGGGGCAACGAGTTCCTTGGTCATTGGAATTATTTAGCCCGTCGCTCGTTCGAATACCAGTGGTAAATACTTAAGAAATATGGGGGTGGGGGCCGTACATGCTAAACCACACTGCTATTCCGCCAAGCATCCGGATGTGGCGAGTGCGAGGAAGCGGATTCGGATGTCGGTCACGTCAGCCGCGCGGCCCCGGCCAGGTGTCCCTGGCACCATCGGAGACGACACTCATTCCGGCGCCCTCCGCCGCGCGCACGGGGATATCGCTTGGCGAGAGGTCGTCGAGGCAATGAATATTGATTCCATAGTGATCCGGCTCCGAGCGCTTCCGGTGGAAAGTATAGATGCCGCAAACCGGGCAAAAGAAATGACGCGCGACCCGGCTGTTCCACCGGTATTCGGACAGCTGGTCCTGACCCGACAGTAACGTGAAGTTCGCCTCATGCACCTTGGTCATGAGGGCGTTCTTCTTTTTGCAAAGCGAACAGTCGCAGGTGGTCAGTTCGACGATATCGGCGTCGATCTGGAATTCGATCGCCCCGCAATGGCAGGATCCGCGATAGAGTGGCATCGGTGTGCTCCGGCATGGTGTATCGATGCCCCAGCATATCGCACGAGTTGAAGGATGCACAGAACCTGTGGGGGGCGGATGGCGACGCCGGTCATGAACTGCCTCCGGCGGTGGTATATTCATAAGGCGGTGGACACTTTTACACCGAGCGGCCTCGCCCTTCGAGACGGGCCTTTGGCCCTCCTCAGGATGAGGGCTCAAGCGGTGGTGGAGCCACCACATTTGGAGCAGAAACTATTTGTTGGAGCCTCACCCTGAGGAGGCGCGGCAGCGCCGTCTCGAAGGGCGAGGTCGCTCCGCCGCGCGGGCCAGCCTACGCCGCCATATCCTCGCCCGCCAGCGCGCGGCGGATCAGCGTCAGCGTCTCCGCCACGCCGTAGAGCGCGATGAAGCTGCCCAGGCGCGGCCCCTGTTCCTGGCCCAGCAGGATTTCGTAGCAGGCCTTGAAGAAGTCGCGCAGGCTTTCGAATTCGTGGCGCTTGCCGACCTCGTAGACCTGGGTCTGGATGTCCTCGGGCGTCGCGCCCGCGGGCAGTTTTTCCAGTTCGGCCACCAGATCCTCCAGCGCCGCGCGTTCGATGTCGGTGGGGGCGCGGTATTGTTTGTTGGGCTTCACAAAATCCTGGTAATAGCGGATTGCGTATCCCGCCAGCGAATCCAGGATCGGGTCGGTTTCCGGGCTCGCCTTGGGGGCATAGCGGGCGATGAAGCCCCACAGCACCGCCTTGTCGTCGGCATTCGCCACGCCCGCCAGATTGAGCAGGATGTTGAACGACAGATGCGCGTCCTCGCGCGGCGGATTGCCACCATGGATGTGCCAGGCCGGGTTGGCGAGGCGCTTTTCCGCGTCCTCTTCCTCATATTTGCCCAGGAAGGTCAGCCAGTCGTCGACGGCGCGCGGGATGACGTCGAAATAGAGCCGCTTGCCCGACTTCGGCTTCTGGAACATGAACAGGCTCAGGCTGTCGGGCGGCGCGTAGGACAGCCATTCCTCCATGGTCAGGCCGTTGCCCCTGGATTTGGAAATTTTCTCGCCGTTCTCGTCCAGGAACAGTTCGTAGGTCAGGTTCTCCGGCGGGCGGCTGCCAAGAATTCGGCATATCTTCGAGGACAGTTTTACCGAATCGATCAGATCCTTGCCCGACATTTCGTAATCCACATCCAGCGCATGCCAGCGCATCGCCCAGTCGGCCTTCCATTGCAGCTTGCACGCGCCGCCGGTAACCGGGACTTCCATCTTTTCGCCGTCGTTGGGGTCGGTGTAGATCACCGTGCCGGAATCGGGCCGCGCCTCGTCGATCGTCACCTGCAGCACATGGCCGGTCTTGGGGCAGACCGGCAGAAA
>JADFVY010000203.1 GCA_015222795.1 Pseudomonadota bacterium
AGAGGCCAGAGCGGGATGGTCGACCAGTGGGAGGCTGTACGCAGTTCGACCAACGCCTCCACTATCGACCCGTCGTCCGGGGCCGAATGCAGGATGCCCCGCATGACATCCAGCGCTTCACCGTAGCGATGCTCCGACTGGAGCACGGCAACAATGCCCCACGCGGCCTGTAAAGCGTTCGGATCGTCCCGAACAAGTTCTTCCAGTTCCGCCACCGCGCCTTCCCTGTCGCCTTCGATGATCCGCACAAGCAGGTTAACCATCCGCGCCAGGCTCTGGGTGGGATCGAGACGCAGCGCCTCCGCCGCCAATGCGCCAGCCTTTTCCAAATGCAGGGTGCGCAACATCAGTTCGGCATAGCAGGCGAACATCTGGCTGTCGTCCGGGTTATCGCGGAGCAGTTCCAAAATGATCCTCTCGGCGTCCGGGAATTGCCCGCTGTGCCGATGAACCGAGAACATCAGAAGACCGGCGTCGATGCTAGAGGGATGCAGTTCCAGCGCCCGTGCGACACTTGAATACGCCGCTTCGTAATCTTCAAGCTCCAGCGCGACCCGGCCGGCAAGACAATGATTGTCGAAATCGTCCGGCCCCAGGGAAAACGCTTCGGGTAACATCTTGCGCGCCTGTTCGAACCGGCCCCGTTCGACGAGGTCCCGTACGCGAAACTGGACTTCGCTGAGTTCAGTCACTTTGCCATAATCCCGGCAATCCCGATATCATGACAAGCTGCAACACAAGTCCGGCGGCAATGCAGGAAACCGCCGGAATCCAGGGTGTTTTCAT
This sequence comes from Pseudomonadota bacterium, assembly GCA_015222795.1. Taxonomy (GTDB): domain Bacteria; phylum Pseudomonadota; class Alphaproteobacteria; order UBA8366; family JADFVY01; genus JADFVY01. The sequence goes on from JADFVY010000203.1 coordinate 787, forward strand.
TTCTACACCCATCATTTCGGCCGCCTTGTAATAGCGCCGATAAGGAAACCACAACACCCCCCAGACCATGAGTCCGAATGCCCGCCCCCCAATTCTGACGGCTCGGCTTGTATCGTAATCAAATAATCCGACCAGCCAGGCCGAGCCCGAACCGCCTTGCGAGCCCAGAATAATCCAGCCGACAACCCCGATCGACACGATCATGGCCAACACATAGCGCCATGCATCCTTTTGCGACCGCCCCATATGGGCGGCGTTTAAAGCGGAAAACAAAATGATGGCGAACGGGCCGCCGAAAAAAGCCGTGAAAAAATGCGCTCCCGCCGAATATGCCGGCACGGGCATTCGCTCGGATTCGAGCGCCGGCGTAAGCAAATATTCGAGATTTTCAGGATTTCGTTCGTTCACGCGCTACCCTTTTATGACCCTTCACAAGTCATGATATTCGCATTTCGCTTGATCAAAAACAACAATGGCGGCCAATGGCCACCATATCCCGATCAAATATTTTTCAGCTTAATGCGACTGTCCGCTGCGCGGACCTGCCACCCGGCGCCTAAAGCGGAGGGTGAGCTAGGCTAAAATCCTTTTCCTAGCGAAAGCCTTGCCTGAACCAGACTTGAAGTATTTTTCCAAGTCACGGGCATTGCGTTCAGTTTCCACTGCAATATAAGACTTCAGAACAACCGGCAAATGCACGCTTGTCGAAACTACATGCCCTTGCTGATGGGAAGCCACCCTGCGTCGAAGGTCATTCGTAGAGCCGACGTAGATATCCCCATTTTCAAGCTGAAGAAAATAGACATACCACATGGGTGAAACTGGCCTCCCTACGCCAAGGCTTCGGGAGACACTCCTACGCCTGAGATCGCCTTCGCGCGTCAGACCACAAAGGGTGGCCTGCCACCCGAAGCCGAAGGCGTAGGGTGGCGGGAGTGACGGGACTCGAACCCGCGGCCTCTGGCGTGACAGGCCAGCGCTCTAACCAACTGAGCTACACCCCCGTACTCTCGACGAGGCCCGTCCATGTACTTCACGCCGTTGCCGGGTGTCAAGCGGCGTTCTGACGTTCAGGGACGTTTTCCTGTAATGCCCTTCTTTTTTTTAGAAGGGTAGTCTGCATCGCATGTCGGCGCGAGGCAGGATGGTGGGCGATGACGGGCTCGAACCGCCGACCCTCTCGGTGTAAACGAGATGCTCTTCCAGCTGAGCTAATCGCCCGATCCGTCTATTAGATGATAACTAAATTGGAAAAAGCAACCGGCCACCCGTTTCCGAATGGCCGGCCGCGGATCTCCAGGGAACCGTTTTTAGTTAACGGCTTCCTTCAGGCCTTTACCGGCCTTAAATTTCGGCTGCTTGGAAGCCGGAATCTGAATCGACTCACCGGTGCGCGGATTGCGACCGGTCGACGCCTTACGATCGGCGACGCTAAAAGTGCCAAACCCAACAAGGCGAACTTCATTGCCGCTCTTGAGGGATTTTTCGATGCTATCGAAAACGGCATCAACCGCCTTGGTAGCGTCGGCCTTGGAAAGGCCGGAATCGGCGGAAACGGAAGAAATCAGGTCATTTTTATTCATTGCAGAGCCCCTTCTGGACAGGGAATGATAAGTGTGAGGTTGTTCTCTATGTCTCTAAGACACAGGGACTCTACTTGGCTTTGGTACGGCACGTCAACGTCAGAACCGCAGAAATCCAAGGTTTTCCACAAGAAAAACGCCCACAGCGTTAACTGTGGGCGTAAACCGTACCATAAGTATAGTTTTAGTGCGTAATTACGCTCTCCCGGTCGTCCGGATCGTCCTTTCCGGCAACCGAGTCGGGCTCGGGTTTCCACTCGATGGCGACCAACGGTTTGGTAAGCGCTTTTTCCAGCACTTCATCGACCGTCGTTACCGGAATAACCTCGAGACCTTCCTTAACATTGTCTGGAATGTCCGCAAGATCCTTCACATTATCGATCGGGATAAGCACCGTTTTAATACCGCCGCGCAACGCCGCAAGCATCTTTTCCTTGAGACCGCCGATGGGCAAAATCCGGCCACGCAACGTAATCTCACCGGTCATCGCAATATCGCGACGAATCGGTATCCCGGTCAGAACCGAGACAATCGAGGTGGCCATGGCGACGCCGGCCGACGGACCGTCCTTGGGTGTAGCACCCTCGGGCACATGGACGTGAATATCGGTTTTGGCGAACAACGGTGGCGCGATACCGAATGACGGCGCGCGACTCTTGACGTAACTTTCGGCCGCCTGCACCGACTCCTGCATGACATCGCCAAGCTTTCCGGTCTTGGCGATCCGGCCCTTGCCAGGCACGCTGACAGATTCAATGGTCAACAACTCGCCACCAAATTCGGTCCATGCAAGCCCGGTAACCACGCCAACCAGATCCTCGGTTTCCACCTCGCCGAAGCGATATTTGCGCACACCCGCATACTCACCGAGATTCTTGGACGAGACATTAACAGACTTCGTCTTGCTCTTCTTGTCACTGAGCAAGATTTCCTTGATCGCCTTGCGCGACAGGGATGCGATTTCCCGCTCAAGGTTTCGAACGCCTGCTTCGCGCGTGTAATAGCGGATCAAATCACGCAACGCGTCCTCGGCGAGAGACCACTCACCCTCCTTCAAACCATTCTCCTTAATGATCTTGGGGATAAGATAGCGCGTCGCGATCTCGACCTTCTCGTCCTCTGTGTATCCAGGAATCCTGATGATTTCCATGCGGTCAAGCAGCGGCTGCGGCATGCGCAGCGTATTCGCCGTGGTCAGGAACATCACGTCGGACAGGTCGTAATCGACCTCTAGATAATGGTCGGCGAAGCTGTTGTTCTGCTCTGGATCCAGCACTTCAAGCAGCGCGGAGGACGGATCGCCGCGCCAATCGGCGCCCAGCTTGTCAATTTCGTCGAGCAAAAACAGCGGATTCGATGACTTCGCCTTTTTCATGGCTTGGACGATCTTGCCGGGCATGGAGCCGATATAGGTGCGTCGATGACCGCGAATTTCCGCCTCGTCACGCACGCCACCCAGGGACATTCGCACAAAATTGCGTCCCGTCGCCCGTGCGACCGATTTACCAAGCGATGTTTTACCGACGCCCGGCGGCCCGACCAGGCAGAGAATCGGCCCCTTTACCTTCACTGTGCGATTCTGCACCGCGAGATATTCGAGGATCCGGTCCTTGACCTTCTCCAGACCGTAATGATCGTCATCCAGAACTTTCTGGGCGACCCGCAGATCCTTCTTGGTTTTGGTCGGCTTCTTCCAGGGAATATTGAGCAGCCAATCGAGGTAATTGCGAACCACGGTCGCCTCGGCGGACATCGGGCTCATGGAACGTAGTTTTTTGACCTCGGCGTCTGCTTTTTCCCTGGCTTCCTTCGTCAGCTTGGTCGAGCGTATTTTCTGTTCGATCTCCGACAGTTCGTCGCGCCCGTCCTCGGTCTCGCCGAGTTCCTTCTGGATCGCCTTGAGCTGTTCGTTCAGATAATATTCGCGCTGGGTCTTTTCCATCTGTCGCTTTACGCGATTGCGGACCCGCTTTTCCACTTGAAGGACGCTGATTTCGCCTTCCATGAAGGCGTATACTCGCTCCAGCCGCTCCAGCGTGCTTTCAATTTCGAGAAGCTGCTGCTTGTCGGCAATCTTAAGTGTCAGATGCTGGGCAACCGTATCGGCCAGTTTGGCCGGTTCCTCGATCTGATTGACCGAGATCAGCACCTCGGCCGGAATCTTCTTATTGAGCTTGATGTACTGCTCAAACTGGCTGACCACCGCGCGGCCCAATGCCTCCATCTCCTGCTGGTCTTCCTCGATCTCCTTGATCTCGTCGGCGTAGACCTGGAAAAATGCAGGGTTGTCGGTAAAGCGGCGAATCTTTGCGCGCTGACCGCCTTCGACCAGCACCTTGACGGTGCCATCCGGCAGCTTCAGAAGTTGGAGTACCGTGCCAATCGTGCCGACCGTATAAATGTCGGACGGGGCCGGATCGTCCTGGGTTGCGTTTTTCTGGGTGACCAGCAGTATCTGCTTGTCGTCCTTCATGACGTCTTCGAGCGCCTTGACCGATTTGTCGCGCCCAACGAACAGCGGCACGATCATATGCGGGAATACCACAATGTCCCTGAGAGGAAGAACCGGATATGTCACGCCGCGCGGAATTTCAAGCATAAGCCCTCTAGCATGGTTGCCCGCACCAGATATGGTGGGGATGTTGTACGGGAAGCAGCCTATTAAGTGGCGCGGCCTCCCGCCGGTTCAAGCCCCCCGCTGCAACAAAAACAAATCCAAGGGTCAGGCGCTTGTACCGACGTCCTCGCGGCGATCGGAATAAATGTACAGGGGCTTTGCGTTGCCCTCGACGACTTCGCGATTGATCACGATTTCCTCAACCCCTTCCAGGCCCGGTAACTCGTACATCGCGTCGAGCAGGATTGCCTCCATGATGGAACGCAATCCACGGGCGCCGGTTTTGCGGGTGATCGCCTTCTGGGCGATGCCGCGAAGCGCGTCGTCGGTCAATTCCAGTCGCACATCTTCCATGTCGAACAGACGCTGATACTGCTTGACCAACGCGTTGCGAGGCTTGCTGAGGATTTCCACCAGTGAGTCTTCATCAAGGTCTTCCAGCGTTGCGATCACCGGCAGACGGCCGACAAACTCTGGAATTAGCCCGAACCGCAACAGATCCTCGGGCTCTACCCCGCTAAGGATTTCGCCAACCTGCCGATCTTCAGGGCCGCGCACGTCGGCGCCGAACCCTATGGATGACCCGCGATGCCGGCCCGAAATTATCTTGTCGAGTCCGGAAAAAGCGCCGCCGCAAATGAACAGTATGTTGGTCGTGTCCACCTGCAGAAACTCCTGCTGCGGATGCTTGCGACCGCCTTGCGGCGGAACGCTGGCGACCGTGCCTTCCATAATCTTCAGCAAAGCCTGCTGCACGCCCTCGCCCGACACGTCGCGGGTGATAGACGGATTGTCGGACTTGCGGCTGATCTTGTCGACCTCGTCGATATAGACGATGCCGCGCTGCGCGCGCTCGACATTATAGTCGGCGGACTGCAACAGCTTGAGAATGATGTTCTCGACATCCTCACCGACATAACCGGCCTCGGTCAGTGTCGTGGCGTCGGCCATCGTGAAGGGCACATCGAGGATGCGGGCCAGCGTCTGCGCCAGCAATGTCTTGCCACAACCGGTCGGGCCAATCAGCACGATATTGGATTTGGCCAGTTCCACGTCGTTGTTCTTACCGTCATGGGCGAGGCGCTTGTAATGGTTATGCACCGCGACGGAGAGCACGCGTTTTGCATGCTTCTGGCCGATCACGTAATCGTCAAGCACTCCCTGAATTTCCGAGGGTGGCGGGACGCCTTCGCGGGACTTGGAGATCGCCGTCTTATGGTCCTCGCGAATGATGTCCATACACAACTCGACACATTCATCGCAGATGAATACCGTCGGTCCGGCAATCAGCTTGCGGACCTCGTGTTGGCTCTTACCGCAGAACGAGCAGTAGAGCGTATTCTTGGAGTCGCCTCCGGCGGACTTCGTCATAAAGTGCCATCCAGTTCGTTAATCAGACCGTACCATGATACAGAATTGTCTCTTATAGGGACAATCCGAAATAAACATAACCCGATCATTTTAATATAGGTTTAACGCTAATTACGCCAATCCCGATAATAACGGCCCCAAAGTAGCGATTATTCCCCCTCATGGGATGTAATTTTGTCGCACCCTCGGGGCGGCGCTTATTCGTCGGTCTTTTTAGAGCCCGATTCGCCATCCGGTTCAGTCGCGGGCCGCTTGTCGACAACCTCGTCGATCAGGCCGAATTCCTTCGCGTCTTCCGGCGTCAAGAAGTTATCGCGCTCCATCGCATTTTCGATGGTATCGAGATCCTTCCCCGTATGCTGAACGTAAATTTCGTTCAGACGATGGCGAACCGCAAGCATTTCCTTGGCATGAATCTGGATATCCGTTGTCTGCCCCTGAAAACCGCCCGACGGCTGATGGATCATTATCCTGCTGTTGGGCAACGAAAAGCGCTTGCCGGGGGCGCCGGCCGCCAGTAACAGTGAGCCCATCGACGCCGCCTGCCCGACGACCACGGTGGACACTTCCGGCCGGATATATTGCATGGTGTCGTAAATCGACATGCCAGAGGTCACCACGCCGCCCGGCGAATTGATGTAGAGGGAAATATCCTTGCCCGGATTTTCAGACTCGAGAAACAGCAACTGCGCGCTGATCAGGGTGGCGACGCCATCATGGACCTGCCCGGTCAGAAAAATGATTCGCTCCCTCAGCAGGCGCGAATAGATGTCATACGACCGCTCGCCCCGGCTGGTCTGCTCAACCACGATGGGAACAAGTGTATTCATATAGGTATCGATGGGATCCGACATTCCGTCCTGGCCTTTATCTGTTCGCATTGCTAGCTGATTGGTCTCTTACTTCTCGCCCTTGGCCGGGGCCGCTTTCTTTTTCGTGTCCGCCTTTTTCGTATCCGCTTTTTTCTTGTCGTCGGATTTAGAAGCCGCCGCTTTCTTGGGCGCGGCTTTTGACGGCTTTGCCTTCTTGGCGCCGCTTCTCTTCGACTCCACTTCGTCGGCCTCGGCCTGCTCGGCGGCGATCAGGTCTTCCATCGTGCCGGCCTTTTCCTTGACCTTGGCCATCTCCAGCACGAAATCGACTACCTTGTTTTCAAACAGGGGCGCCTGCATTTCCGCACGCGCCTGCGGATTGTTCTTATAATGCTCGACGACCTCGCGCTGTTGACCCGGATAACGCTGGGCCTCGGCCATGATCGCGCGGTTCACCTCTTCGGCCGACACTTCGACGCTGTTGCGCCGCCCGACCTCGTTCAACAAAAGGCCCAGGCGGACACGCCGTTCGGCGATCGCCCGGTAGTCCGTTTTCAAATCGTCTTCGTTCTTGTCGACATCGTCCTCGTCGAGTTGGCCCTGCTCGCGGGCCTCCTCTAACTGCTTCCAGATGGCATCGAACTCGGCGTCGACCATACCGCCCGGCACCTCGAAATCATGCAGATCGGAAAGCTTGTCCAACAGGCGGCGCTTCAGGCTGGTGCGCGACATGGCGCTATATTCACGTTCCATGTTGCCCTGCACCGCCTCGCGCAGTTTTGACAGATCCTCGAAACCCATGTTGGTCGCCATGTCGTCGTTGACGGCGGCGTCCTGGAATTCACGGATTTCAGTAACCGTAACGTCGAAGCTGGCATCCTTGCCGGCCAGTCCGGGTGCGTTGTATTCCGCCGGGAAAGTCACATTGACATCAACATTGTCGCCCGGCTTTGCGCCAACCAACTGTTCCTCGAAGCCAGGGATGAACTGGTTGGAGCCGAGTTCCAGATTGAAGTCCTTGCCAGCACCGCCCGGAAATTCCTCTCCGTCCACGCGCCCCACGAAATCGATGACCACGACATCGCTGTTTTTCGCCTTGCGCGGCTTGGCGATCGGCTCTGCGACGCGGTTTTGCGCTGCCAGGCGCTGCAGGGCTTCATCGACTTCCTTGTCGGAAACCTTGACCGCAATTCTCTCCAACTCGATCTTCGAGAAATCCGTGGGTTCGAAGTCCGGCATCAATTCGACCTGCATCTTGTATTCCAGGTCCTTGCCGTCCGCATATTCCGAGAAATCTGTGATCTTTGGCTGCATGGCCGGGGTCAGGCCGCGTTCGGCAATTGCCTGCTGCGAGGAATCCTGAATTGCGGATTCAAGTATCTCACCCATAACCGACTTGCCATAACGCTGGCGCAAAATACTAGTCGGTGCCTTTCCCGGACGGAATCCCGGAATGGTCACTTCCTTGCCGATCTCCAAAAGACGGGCATCGATTTTTTCGGCGATATCGTCGGCCATGATGCGAACACTGAATTCGCGTGAAAGGCCTTCTGTTTTCGTTTCTGTAACCTGCATGAGAATTCTGCTCGATCCAAATGTAACCCTGTTGCTGTATCCGGCAACCGCCGGTTTGCCCACTGGTGCGGGCGAAGGGACTCGAACCCCCACGGATTTCTCCACTGGATCCTAAATCCAGCGCGTCTACCAATTCCGCCACGCCCGCGCGCGGCGCCCCTGTATAGGAACAGCGCGATGGCCGGTCAAGTCACGTAGGCGATGTGCGGTAAAATTACAAGAGGAAGGGTACGCCGGGGGGGCGGCGCGGAATGCGCAAAACTGACCTGAAAAGGTCGGCGCGCGGCAATTAAGCCGCCCGGGGTCAGACGGCTTCGGCGATATTGTAGTAATTATCGGCAAAAACCGCGAGAGCGAGTACGCGCGGGCCTTCGAAAGAACGGCCGCGTTCCTGAGAACTTTCAAACTTCACCTCATATTTAACATGAGGGATTCCGAACTGATCTTCGCCGATCGAAAGTACTCGAGCAGTCTCAAGCATGTTATGCTGGTGCTTGCGTTGAAATAATCCACCTTCAATTACAGATTTCAACAAATCGTTTTTATCATTTTTCCAAAACATAATGGCGTTCCCATTATTAGACAGAGGATTAATACTTGCCTCTATGAAAATATATCTGAAAGACCCTTATTTCCTGCCTTGTCTGATTTAACTTTTATATCGATCCGTACCATTCCGCACCCACCTGGACAGGACCTAACTTATTGAGATCGTACCATGATTTTATTAACGATAGATTGACCAAAAATGGCGGGAATAAGGCTATAAAGTGGTCAGCCGCCACACTTCGCCTGTAAGCGTCGGAGAATTTCCGGAAGGGATTCTGCAATATCCTCGGCAATCAGCCCGGGGCCGAAGGCGGCGGCGGCCTCGCCATGCAGCCAGGCAGCGGCGCAACCAGCCTCGAAAACCGGCATGCCCTGCGCCAGTAATGCCACCGCGAATCCCGCCAGCACGTCACCGGCGCCGGCCGTTGCCAATTCGGGTGGTGCGTTACCGCATATTGCGGCGCGCCCATCCGGGGCGGCAATTACCGTATCCGGGCCCTTCAGCAGGACCACGGCGCCGGAACGTTCGGCCGCGGCACGGGCGCGTGACAGCTTGCCCGCGCCGCCGACATCGCCGAACAGGCCCAGGAACTCCCCTTCGTGGGGCGTCAAAAGGCAGGGACCGGCGATGGCCGCGAACAACGCCGCCGGGTCGTCGCCGAATACCGTAAGCGCGTCGGCATCCAGAACCACGGGCTTTTTTGTGCCGAGGGCGGCGATGACATTGGCCTTTGTTTCTTCCGTCACCCCGTTGCCAGGCCCGATCAGGGCAGCATGGGCCCGCGAGTCGGACAGGTGGACTGAAAGCTCCTCAGAGCCGTCGAGAACCGCGTGCAGCGCCCCCACCAGAGCCGTCCGGTAGATCAGTGTCGCCGACGGCGGGGCCAGCACGGTAACCACCCCGGCGCCGGCCCGCCTTGCAGCCTGGGCCGCCATTCGCGCGGCGCCGGTCATCCGCGCGCCACCAACGATCAGCGCATGGCCGCGTGAGTATTTATGCATTTCAGGCGAAGGCCAGGGAAACAGGTTCAGCCAGCGGTCCGGGCCGTTAACGAATTGCGAGGGCCCGATTTCGTCGAGAATCTCGTCCGGAATGCCAATATCTGCCACCAGCAACTCGCCACACAGCCCGCGCCCCGGATAAAGCAAATGGCCCGGTTTGCGCCCAAAGAAGGTAACGGTGAGTCTTGCTTGCGCCGCAACGCCCAATACGGCGCCGCTGTCGCCGTGAACGCCGCTAGGCACATCGACCGCGACCGATTCGATCCCGCGTTCACCGATCGCCCGAACCGTTTCGGCGGCCATCCCATCCAGCGCGCGCGCCAATCCGGCGCCAAACAGGGCGTCAACCACCAGTTCCGCGCCATCCAGCAGTTTGGGAGAGAGCGCCTCGACCGAGCCAGTCCAACGCCCGGCATTTATACCCGCGTCGCCTTTCAGTTTGTCCCGGCTTCCCAGCAAGCCGACACGCACCGGCCAGCCAGCATCGGCGAGCAGCCGCGCAACCACGAAACCGTCGCCGCCGTTATTGCCGGGCCCGCACAGGACGGACAGCGATCTGGGCGGCCAGCGCTCGATAATAGCGTCGGCGACGGCCTTGCCGGCGGCCTCCATCAGCCGTTCACCGGGAACCCCGTCGGCAATCGCAGCCTGATCCGCGCGATACATTTCCGCGACGGTCAGGATCGCTTTATCGGGATCAGCCATTACCCGCCGTTCCGATGGAAAGGGCCCGCAAGGTTCGCGACCGGAATTCGCGGCGATAGAGAACCAGCACCACCAGCAGGGCCGTCGGCAACAGCGCCAGCGGATGCATGAACCAGCTCAACGCCGCCATGCCAAAATAATATGTGCGGATGCCATGGTTGAAATGCTTTGCCGCCAGCGACGCCACCACGGCGCCGCCCCGGGCATAGGCAAGCTCTTCCTCGCCCGGGTCGAGCGTATTTGGCGCGGCGCCCACAAGGAGGGCGCAATAATTGAACTGGCGCATCGCCCAGGCGAACTTGAAAAAGCCATGCACGAAAATCAGTATCATCACGATGACCTTGGTCTCCCACAGCACGCGGCTGGTCTTGACCGCGAAGGGAATGTCGCGCACCAGGGCAATGACGTCCTCCAGCCCGCCAAGCACGGCGAACAGCCCGGCCATGATCAGAATGGTCGTCGAGGCGAAGAAGGTAGCGTTATTGAGCGCGCTGTTGATGATCTGGACGTCGACCATCCGGTTTTCGCGGCTCAGCATCTCGATCATCCAGCGCTCGCGGTGGCGCGCCATGACCCCGATGAGATTCCCGGTCGCCGCCTTGCGTTCGGAATATTGCGTATAGCCGACCCAGCACAGCATCAGCCATGCCATCGCAATGATATCGTAGAGGTATGTCTGTAACATGTTGCCTCCGTCCGTCGGGCCCGATTATAGCCCTTCACGGCCCGCGGGACAACAGGCTAGGATTACCCGGCGGCGCTCTTCAAGGCTTGTTCGGCGGATGGCCGGTGCATGGTGAAGACCTTATCGACGACCGTGTAGTCCATATAGCCCAGCCGCGCGATCGGCCGAACCTTGGCCATGTCGATCAGCCCGTCGGTCAGCACCGAATCGTCGATATGGATGCCGACGATCTGGCCGATCACCATGGTGTTGCGCGAATCGGGATCGGTGCAGGGCATGTCCAGAATTTCGTGCACCTTGCATTCCATATGGATCGGCGATTCGGCCACGCGCGGCGGCGCCACCAGTTCCGACGGCGCGGGGGTCAGCCCGGCCAGCGCCATCTCGTCCACATCGGCGGCAACGGCGGCGCTGGTCAGGTTCATCGCCTCACGCAGGTCCCAGGTCGCCATATTGACCACGAACTCGCCGGTCGCGCGGCAGTTGGCCAGCGTGTCCTTCATCCCCGCCGGCGCGGGCGCGCCGCCGATGCCGGCCACGACAAGCGGCGGGTCGCTGGCGACGCCATTGAAGAAGCTGAAGGGTGCGAGGTTCACCCTGCCCTCCCCGTCCAGAGTCGTCAGCCAGCCGATCGGGCGCGGCACGATGCAGCTTTTTAGCGGATCGTGCGGCAATCCGTGATTCTGGTCGGTACGGTAGAACATTGAAAACTCCCTTGTGACGGCCCGCGCCGGGTCGGCGCGGGGCGCCATAACTCTCGCGCTTCGGCCCATAATGCAAGCCGCAATCATCGCCGCCAGCGGGCGGCGAGGCGGGTTACACCACCTCCCGGCGCAGGCGGCGCCAGGCGCGAAACCGCCGCGCCGCCGCCCACAATGCCAGCATAATCGCGACCAGGATCGACAGGACCGAGGCCAGGACCGGACTGGTTCCGAGATAACCGATCGCGCCGACAAGCAAGACCACGCCACCGCCCACGAGCATCATGGCGCTTCGCCGGTTCACGGGAACCCGGCTGCTCGCCAGGCCGGCGATGGCGACCCATAGCATCAGGGCGCCGATGGCGCTGACCAGCAACCCGACCATGTTCATCTCCGACGAAACATAGCGAATGGCGTAGCCGGCGTCCCCCGGCGACTGGTTGGCGTAGAGTTTTTCGAAGGCGAAAAGGACGCCCTGGGATGGAACGTTGATGCGCAGCGGCTGGCCCATCTGCGCCTGATTGCCGTCCGGGGCGCGGGCCAGCATTTCGGCGCTGGCGAGCCGCGGATTGACCATGCGGCTACCGACGACCAAATCCATCGAACCATCGAGCGGGCTGTAATGCGGGCCGACAGGCAGGAAAACCTCCCAGCGGCTGTTGGTGACAATCATGTCGGGACGCGGCAGGCGACTGGAAATATTGCCGATGGTGCCGATGCTCTGAACCGGCGTCGCATAGACAATATCGACCGGGAATCCCTGGGCGGAATTGATCATCCTGATGAGCACCGCCGGTTCGCCTCCATTGTCCGACGCCGTCGCGTAGGCCGGTTTTTCCGGCCTGCCGTCGACGAAAACCGACCACACCTCCGAATCCGGCGGCAGGGTAAGCCGCAGGAACTGGCGCCGGCTGTTGCGGACCATCAGCCGCGCGGTCGTCACGCTCAGCCCGTCCCGGGTGATCAGGGATTTGTAGTCGGCCCGTTCGATGGCCGCGACCTGGACGTCGATTTCCTGGTGCCGGGTTATCTTGAGCGCAAGCTGGAAGCGCGGGTTGGCGTTGACATAGCGATAGGCCAACAGGATCGGGTTGGAAGTCTTTAGCACCAGTTGCCGGGGCAATTCGTTGATGTCCAGGCTGGAGAGCCGTTCGACCGTCGTCGCCTGAACCTCGACCGCCGTCAGGGCCTCGACCGCGACACGGCCATGTTCGACCTCGGCCTCCGCGACCGAGAGAGTCGGCACGACGACATCCATGGCGTCGCCCTCCATGATCCGTTCGTAATTCACCTCGATCCGGAATTGCCCTTCCATATCGCGGGTGAACGCCATGTCGATCGTCTGGCCATCTTCGGTCTCGTGCACCTCGTGGCCGCGCAGTGAAGGCCCGGCGACGCCCAGCACGTTGACGTTGGCGGGAACATGCAGGCGCAATTCGAGGAGTGCGCCGGACTTGACGTCGATTTCCACCGTCGCCGAGCCCTTCATGGTCACATCGCCCAGCGAGATCAGCGTATCGACACTGGCATCGAACTGGCCCTGTTTGCGCTCCGGCGCCACGGCGCGAACGCGCAGGGCCGGGATTTCCTCGATATATTTGAAGGTATGGGCAACCGTCATGACGATGCGGTTGCGGAAGAATGCCGGCAGCTGATTTTCGCCGACCCTGGAGGCGCCCTCCGCGCTGTCGGGTTCGAGCGCCAGGTCCGGCCCGGAAAGCAGGGCCACCATGCCGCGTTGGCGATGAACGCCGGCGACGCTAAGCAGCGGCACCGCGACCGGCGCGTCGACGCCGGTATCCAACAGTCTTTCATAGGACACATCCAGGCGGTAGTCGCCAACAGCCGGGCGTTCCAGGAAGACGTTGATACGTTTGCGGCCCGCGGTCTCGGATTTCGCCACCACCCAGTCGGAGACTCCGCCGTCAGGTGCCGAGATACGGTTTACCTGGGCGTCCTCGGGAACTTCGAGCTCCAGCATGGTGGCTTCGCCATGGGTGATTTCATAAACCACGGTCGCGTCGCCATGCAGCACGCCCTCCTCGGCGTAAACCGCATGATAAATACTGGCGTTGGCGCGCCACTGGCCGCGCAAATCCTCGGGAATGGCCTCGCTCCAGGAAAACATTACGCGATCGCCCATGGGAATGAAGCTGGTCGCCCTGGTGGTGTCATCGAGTTCCGTCATGCGCACGGCCGCGCCCGGCAAAACACGCACCTCCTTGCTTCCCGGCAGAACCAGATCGAATTGCGACACGGGAATTCTGGGAATGCGGAAACCCGCATGCGGTGGGCCGTCGGCGACGACGACCGGGACCTCAAAATCGACCTCCACCCGATGCAGACCGCGGCCTTGCAGCAGCGTCGCGAACAAGCCGTCCTGCTCAAGCACCGTGGCCGGTTCGCCGTCAACGCGAAGATCGCTCAGGGTTACGCCCATCGGCATCACCGGCAGGGTCATCATTTCACCGCTGAAAAGCTCCACCTGAAAAGTCGCTTTCCAGGCAATGGCGGTCTCCCCGAGTTCCCCGGCATAGCTTGCGCGGCTGAAGGCGAAGGGCCGCCGGGCCTGGTCGCGCCAGGAAACAAGGATAATCGAGGTGGCGGGAACCGTGGCCGTGAGCCGCGTGACATTCCCCTCCGTCACCGACATCAGGTCGGCCGAAGGGGCGACGGACAGGTCGACCCCGGACTCCGGATAGATCAGGGTGAAATGGGTCGCCGCGGCGCGCGGAACCGCCAGCGAAAGCATACGTCCACCGTCATATTGCTGGGCATCGACATCATAGCGCAACCGCATGCCGTAGACGCCGGCCTTGTTGGTGCTCCAATAAAGCGCGCCGGCGCGTTCGACCAGCCGGACAGCGCGCCCGTCAACGCTGGCCTCGACCAGGGCCACGCCGGCGGAGAGGACCGGCACCAGGGTCCACTCGTCCTCGAATATCTCGATCTGAAGCGTCACATCCACCGCGGCGGTCTTTCGCCCGTCGCGGTCGCGAACCGTCGCCACGATGCCGGACTGGCCGATCGCGTAAGCCACTGGCGCGGAGCGAGGCTCCTGGTTGATCTGGTTCAGCATCGCCGTGTATTCCGACAGCGGGACACTGACCTGTCCGCTTTCCGCGGCGACGGCTTGTGACGTCAGCGCGGGCAGCGCCAGAATGAAAGCGAGAACGGTGAGCATGGTTTTCATTTTCCAGTCCTCCTGACCGGTCGGATCGAAACGCGGCATCAGCGCGCCGCTGTCTGTAGTTTCAGGAAAGCAGCGTAACGCAGTGACGCCGCAACAAAGTGACGCTGATCCGCGTCGGCGACCGCCGAGGCCGAAAGCGCGGACAGATAGTCGTTCAACGATGACTCGTCGGCGGCGAGATCGGGGTCGCTACGCCAGCCGGTCACCGTCGCGCGAAGGTCGCCGATCAAATCGCGCAGCGCCACGATCGAGTCGATCGCGCCCCGCATATCGCCAACTGTGAGATAACGGCCCGCATCGCCGGTCCGCAGGGCGTATTCCCGGGCGACCAGATTCTTGAACACGTTCAGTTCCAGCGGCCCAGCTATCGCGCTGCCACGGGCCACCGTCAGACTGGCCCGCGCCACGCCATTTTTCAGATGTATGACGTCCTTGTAGCGTGCGGTCACGTCGGCAATGGGGCCGGCCTTTTCCACCACCACGTCGAGCAGGATCACATGCTCGTCGCCGGCCTGGTAAGCTGGAATGACGATCTGCAGGCCTTCCTCGTCGTCGCCCCGATCGGCCTGAATTCCGAGATTGCGGGACAGGCGCCGGTCGATCGACTGCTCGGCCTCGCGCACCCGTTCGGCCTGCGGTTCGGCCAGCCTGCGCGATCCCATAACGTCGATCAGCTTGACGCCGGGCGCCAGGCGAATGCGCAACCGCACGGCGCGGGCAACGGCCCGGCTGGCGGCGTGCAACTCGCGGTCCACAAGCCCCTCGGCGGCCTGGGCTGAGTCGAGAATTCGGCGATTGCCCTGGCCGGCGGCGACCAGGCGATCCACCTGTCGCGGATTCTCGCCCGCCGCCAGTCCGATGATACTGAGCGGCAACCCGGCAACGGCGTTGCGATGAGCCATCGACTCCAGCGCCTCCAGCTCGCCGGCCATTGAAGAACCGGTCACCAGCATGACGAGGCTGGAGCCGAGCACGGCGGCGGGGTCATCGCCGCTCCGGGCGCTCTCCGCGGCCAGGCCGACAGCCTCCGTCAGGCCAACAGCGGGATCGCCCGCGTCGCGCCCGGCGCCGAACATCAGGTCCATCGCCACGCGCAGCGGGCCATGTTTGAATTGTTCCGGCGCCACCACCAAACCGCCACCAGGCCCGGCGACGATGAGCGAGAAGCGGTCCTCCGGCTGTTTTGCGCTTTCCAGCGCCAGTATCAGCGCCCTGATGCGCGCGCCGGCGCCGGGGGCCACGACGCCTCGCAAATCGATGACGAGGCCGATATTCATTGCCGGCCGACGCCCGCCCTGGCGCTCGGCGCCTTTCAGGCCGACCTGGATGCGCATCCGCGTCGGACCGTCGATCGCCGGTGTGTCGGCACTCAAATAGACGGCCAGCGCGGCATCGCGCGGCGCGTCGAAGGGCTGGACAACGCCGCGAACCGACTGTTCGAACGCGCCCCGCGACCCGAACGCGGCGCGGTTCCAGTCGCGCAACCGTGCCCCCAGCACCCGCATCGCGGGGTCGCCCGGTATATAAGTGTTGGCCCAGTATCCGGCGGGGTCCTGAAAGGTCAGCCCGTCGAGCGAACGATACCGCTCAATGAACCCGGCGGCGAGCGCCCGGTCGCGGTACACCACGGGCGCCGGTTTTGGCTTTGGCTTTGACGCAAGCTCCGGCACGACAACAATGCGCCGTTCCTTGCCGGTAACATCGGTATCGGCCCATCCGTCAGGAACGGGCGCGACGATCTGGTCTGGATCGGCAGTCCGGCCAACCCCCGACTGCCTCTTCCGCGCGGGCTTCTTGTCGTTGCCCTCGATCGCCGCGACCTGGTCCCGGCTTGATTCGTCGAGAGCCTGCAAGGATTGATCGCCACGCGAAGACTCGTTCTTCGGCGGCGCAATGAGCCCGGGACTCACGCTTTCCACGACCCGGTCGTCGGAGTCCTTGGATTTGACGCCGGCAGGCGGTGCAAACAACTTCTCTTCCGGCTCAAGCTGGGGTGGTGGAGGGGGTGGAGGGGCTGCAACAGATACAGTTGGTTCCGATTGCTCATTCAGGCGATTCAATTTGCTGCGCTCGCCCGTCTGCCGGTTTTGATCCTCGGCATCCAGCTGCGCGACGATATCCTGCTCGCGCTCGACTTCTTCCGCGGATTCGGTCAGCGCCAGGTCGTCGGCAAGGCCACCCGCTTCACCCCCGAACAGATAACCACTCGCATCCTTCTTTTTGTCGGCGGGTGGACTCGCGGCTGAGCTTCCGGATCTGGATTCCAGCCGGGAAATATCCTCGCCCTTGTATGCGGGCGACTCCATCACGATGACCTGTTCCCTGGTCGCCGCCTTCGAATAGTTTCGAATTTCATCGGACGAATCAAACATGTCGAAAGACGCCAACTGGTCGCCCACATTCCGTTTATAAGACGGCACGTCAGGGCCCATGTTCAACCCAATCCCGGTGGCGATAAGCACCGAGGCGGCGAGTCCAGCGGCGAACCAGCGGTCTCTGACGGCGGGCCGGGCCGATGCACCGCCACCACCACTGCCCGCGCCGTCATCGCGCGCGGCGCGGCGCACGGCGCGCAGCGTTTTCGCCACAAGGGCATCCGTCGCGTCGGTCATTGGCAACTCATGAAGCGCGGCCTCGACCCCGCCCAGCGTCTCCAGGAAGGCCGCACAGCCGGCGCAGCCTTCAAGATGGCTTGCGACCTCCGGCAGCTCGGCAGCCTCAACCCCGTCTTCAGCCAGCCGTTTCCTGATTTTGTCGCAATTACTCATGGCTGTCTCCTTCGTCTCCGCGCGGCGCGTTCCGGTTGGCGAGGCCCTCGGCCAGGGTCAGGCGGGCACGGCGCAAATGCGTCTTTACGGTGTTGAGCGGCATGTTCAGGGCGTCGGCGGCCTCGCGCAGCCGCAGCCCGGCTACACCGACCAGCAGCAACACCTCACGTTGCGCCGGCGGCAGGGCGCTTAGGGCCGCTTCCACCCAGGCCACGGTTTCGCGGGTTTCGGCAATCTGGTCCGGGCCGGGCGCGGGATCGGGCGGGTCCGGTGGATCCTCGGCCTGTACGAGCGCCGCCGGCCGGTCACGGAAATGATTTCGCATCGTGTTGGCGACGATCGCGAACAACCATGGCGCCAGGGGACGGCCCGGATCGTAGGACGCCGACGCGGCGTGAATTTTCAGGAAGATATTCTGGAACAGATCGTCGCGGTCGCCGTGGGCCACGCCGCAACGGACCAGATAGCCATGGACGGGCCGGCGGTAGGCCGCGAGCAGGGCTGGAAAGGCGGACTCATCGCCGCCGCAATGGCGCGGCAGCCAGCCTCGCTCATCCAGATCGACCATGCGCGCATGCTGTTCCGTCGCTTCGATCGCCATATCACCCGTCATTGGTG